>NZ_DATMYY010000115.1:0-10933 GCF_035560735.1 Methanospirillum sp. | reverse complement strand
ATAAAAAGTTACCAACTTGTTCTGATCTGTTATATCATCTGAAAGCACGTTTTTATAGGTCTGAACATCTAAAAAACCGGCGCCTGTAAGGATCGGTGTCATTTCTTCTGTCCGGTAGTAATGATTCCAGAATCTATATGTCTCAAGGTTTTCCTGATTTGAATAGACAATATGCTGCTCCAGGATCACGTTCTGGTCAGGATAATGAAATGATTGTGAAAGTGCCAGATATGGGTGTGGCTTCCAGAATCCCCTATCAGTTATCTCCCAGTCCTTTTTGCCTGGAATCATGATTTCTGGAGCATGTTCGTTCAGAATATCAAAAATAAACAGACCACCTGGGTTGAGGATGGTATGAATATGATGTAACAGGTAATCCCGGTTCTTGGGGATGAGGACTGAAAAATCACAGTAAATCATGATAACCAGATCAAACCGGTTTTCAAGAGTCATATTCTGGTAATCCTGGTGAAGATATGTGATATCAAGCCCTTTTTTTTGAGCCTGTGATTTTGCATATTCAATCGACCGATGAGAATAATCGATCCCTGTTACGTGATGACCATGCTCTGTAAAGAGTTCATCATAGAGCCCTGGTCCGCATCCGAGATCCAGGATGCTTGAATGACTGTTCAGATGAGATTCTATCCAATTTACTGTCCTTGATATTGTTGCAATTTTTCTGCTTGCTGCATCTGTATTCTGATCCAGATGAATCTGGAGAAGTTTACTTGAGATGTAGGTATCATCCCACATCTGGTGGGTTCCAGGTTCATATAGGGCCGGAGCACTGGTAAGTTCAATGAGTTTTGAGATATCCATATTCCTCATCTCCTGTTTTATTGTGGAGGTTTTTCCTGTAGTTTTTTTGTATGCCCGCCATCTCCGGGAGCCTTCTCTCTTGATGGGTTGAGGTTTGGAACTGCAAGTGTAAACAGTATCATTCCAGATACACCCGCTGCGTAGATTATTGCAGATTCACAATACCCGAAAATTTCAATAAGTGTACCCATACAGACAGTTCCAATCCCTGCACCTCCAAAGAGGCCGAGTCCAACCAGTGCAGAAGGAAGCCCTTTTGACCTCGGACTGATCTCAAAGACCAGCGTTGCAATGGTTGACTGAATACATACGTATCCAAGTCCGAGACCTGCAGACACTACCAGTCCTGTCTGCCATCCGGAAAACAATGCAAACAGGAGAAGAGTCCCAGATGCCAAAAATCCACCGCCTGCTATCATCCATCGTGATCCAATCCTTCTGTTAATATTTCCAGCCTGTATTCCTCCGATGAGAGCTGAAAAACCGAAGAACATTACAATCGCTCCGATCTGCGTGTATCCGAGGCCTACAATCTGGTGCAGAAAGGATCCGAGATAACTGTACATGCCAATCAGGAGAAAGCCGGATGCACCGGCGAGAGGGAATAATATCCATGACGAAGGGTTATGAGAAATCTCATGCAGTTCTTCCCGTACTGTCAGGTTTGATACTGACTGCTTGGCTTGTGGAATCTGGTGTATAAACATGAGCGTGCAGACGGCTATGGCAGAGAAGAGCATGAACGGCACCCGCCAGGAGAAAAATTCTGTGAGAAGTCCACCGATGCCGACACTAAGACCCTGGCCCAAAAATACAATTCCCATGAATATTCCCACGTAATGCTGTCTCTCTTCCGGGGGGATGGCATCTCCAAGGCAGGCAAGTGATATAGCGATAATCCCTGCTGCAAAAAAACCGGTGAATGCCCTCCATACGATAAGAGCCTGTAGAGTGCCGGCCATGGCACATGCACCAGAACCTATTGTAAAACCAGCAAGGATCCAGAAAAGTACCCTGACTTTTCCAATCCTATCACTAATCAGACCAAACACCGGTTGCATACATCCATATGGGAGAAGGTATGCAGTCAGGATCAGTCCGGTAGAAAGAATGGAGACTCCAAGATCTGCTGCGATCGCCGGAAGTGCGGGTGATATAAACCAGTTATCTGCAGCAGAGATGAACCCGGCGATCCCGAGTATTAGCACCAGGGTACGGGGCGTTCGGTTATACGGGCTGACTCCCTTCTTTACCATCCCCGGTAATTGAGTCATGATCAAGAGATCTGTCCTTCTTCCCTTTCAAAGGACTCATATGAATCGTGTTATTAATCTATGATTTCAAATAGATTTCGGGCTGTTGCACTTCTCTTGGTTCATTGGATACTAAAAGGACTCATATATTCCTGCATCACCAGAAAGTACACATGAACTGCATGGGAGATAAGGTGGAAAAGTACGAAAGTGCAGACCTCTATCTCGATCTTGCGGTTATTCTCTATGAAGCCGGTGCAACTGTCCAACGTGTAGGTGATTCTGTCCGGTGGCTTGCAGGGCAACTTGGCGATGAGAAGGTACACATATCAGTCGGTTATGAAGTCATTGAAATGAGTGTCCATCATGGAGATCATACTGAAAACCGGCTCTATGTGCTTCGTGATCCGATCAGGGTAAATGTATCTGTTTTGCATCAGATTAGTGGCATTCTCCATCGAATCCCATCTTATCACGAGAATATTTCCGCAATAAGGGATGATCTGACTGCTGTCAGAACGATGGCCCCTGCGTATCCGGTTCCGGTGATTATCGTCGGGACTGGGATTGCCTGTGCTGCCTTCGGATGGATCAATCATGCCGATCTCCCTGCTCTCTGGGTAATCTTCCTCTCGGCAATCTTTGCTCTTTCAATCAGGTTAAGATTTGGAAAAGATCTGAACAATCTTTATCTTTCAACTCTTGTGACTGCTCTTTCAGGAGGACTTTGTGCGGCAGTACTCGCTCCGTTCTCTCAAACACAAACACCTCAAGTTGCTCTTATTTCATGTGTTCTCTTTCTGATACCGGGAGCCATGCTTATCAATGGAGGCCTTGATATCATCAGGGATCACACCAGTTGTGGAATTGCCAGGCTCACCTCTGTCTTTACTCAGATTTGCATTATTTCCGGAGCATTACTCATTCCTCTTGGCATGATGACACCTGCCATCCAAATTCATACTCCTGTGGATGTTATCAGTCTCATCCCAACCATGGCTATTGCGGCTGGTATTGCAGCATGTGGGTTTGGAATTCTCTTTAATACTCCGGTTTCTGTCCTGGTTGGGTGTTTTATCTGTAGTGCAGTAGCCAGACTCATCAGGGAGACCGGGATCTCTTTCGGGTTTGATCCCTTCTTCTCACTCTTTCTTGGCATGAGCATCGCGACAATAATTGCTGCAGGTATTGGAAGATATGCCCGTGTTCCTGAAGTGCTCCTCTCGGTGATTGCAGGAATCCCTATGGTTCCTGGTCTTGCAATGATCCAGGGGTTGCAGGGATTGTTCACCCTCGCTCATGGGGGAACAACCCAGCCTGATCAGGTCCTTATCTACGCTCTGCAGCAGATGCTCTATGCAGGGGTGGCAATACTTGCCCTCGTTGGGGGGATAATCTTCCCGATAATTATTATCGCGAGGAAGAAATTACGGATTTGAAAGGGGTATCTTCAAATTATCTGTACAAGGGACGCTTTGTGATGGATCCACAGAGGTGCCAGAAATGGGAATGGTTTGAAGGCGATTCCTTCTGGGGGGGGGATCTCTACCCGATCATGATTCATGAAATAATACTCTGTGAGATCACTCAACTAAAAAGAGGGTTTTGGAGCCCTGAATGGAGATCCATATTATCACCGGGCAGAGAGGTTTATCCTTATTTCACGAAAACCTCTCTATTAATAACCGGTATGAAACCCTGATTCATTTCTGATGAACCAGCAATCCAGTAGTATAAGATCCGGTTGGGTCTGATTCACGTGACTCAGGTTAATCAGACATGTATCACTGGTTACTTCTCTCCAGATACTCCCTGCACAGATATGGTTCAATAAAATCTTTGAATTCATCTGGAGCAAGCGTATTCCGACATCCGGGAGCTACTGTTTCCACTGATGTCAGGTGACATTCTATGAGGTCACACGGAAACTCGTCGCAAAAACCACAATGAGGAATGTTCCGGCTCTGGACACAGGTCCTCATCTCACAGGCTCCACCAATTCGGTGTGGGTTTTCACTATCCGGCTTCAGACATCCATCGCACTTGATCGCTTCAACAGGAATATCAAGCCCGTATATCTTCTTCCATGCTTCGGATACCCGGTTTCGGTCTTCCTCACTCCTGATGTTTCCGATATATGCCGGGCACTGGGAGCAATGAAACCCACAGCAAGCACGAATGTCTTCTAATCTTGCTACCTTGTTGTCGTGACACGTCTGTTCTTCCATACACATTTTACGTGAGAGATCAAGATATAGCAAAAGGTAATTCTACTATAGTTGGGATCTTCATGCGGAAGGATGAGATAGAAGAGCGAATCATTGAGATCGAAAAAAACATTCGGGATCTTAAAACAACCCAGCGTGAGCAGGGAGAGGTAATTCTTTCAGAACTGCGGTCTTTTCAACGTCTCTTTGTCGAAGAACAGATAGAAACTATGCGACGACAGGTTGTCACCAGCCACCAGAATATGATTCTGCAGTTTGTGATTACCACCATCAGACGTGAATTCGATTCAGTCTGTCCGGATCCCTGCTCTTTGTATGACCGGGGGGCATGTATCGACTTTTTTATCAGTCGTCTCCGTGAGTCAGCCGAACGGATGGATCCTGATGAAGCAGATGAGTTCCTGGCAATCCAGGCAAAACAGGATCAGGATCTTGTGATTAAGTATCCTGAACTTGGCAGGGAACCATGCCTTACTTGTTACAAGATATATATTGCTGAACGCGATCACCTGATGCAGGCGATCGGAGATTTGTCATCGGTGCGATCAACACTCAGGAACCGTAATCAGATGGCACTAATCAGGGATCTCCCAGAAGATGAAGTACTGGCGACGATTATTGAACCACTCTCCCATCCTGCACGTTTCAGTATGATCAAAGCCCTTTCCATGAGTGCCATGAGTTATACTGACCTGAGCACGCTGACCGGGTATAAAGGTGGTCATCTCCTTTTTCATGTCACCCGTCTGATCGAAGCAGGCCTGGCAGCAAAAGATGAATCATCAGGGCAGTACCTGATTACAGAAAAAGGGCGAGGTCTCATCCACCTCATCAGAAAGATCTATTCTGGGATGTAGATCTCGGGTTCCGTTATGGTGATAAATCCTTTTTTATGTTCAGGATCTTTAACTGCACCCGGACCAGCCACAGTGCTTGCAGATCCCCTGATTGCAGCCTTCGCCGAAATCAAGAGGCTGGCGGCATTCAGGACAGAGACGTTTCTCTTCCGTTTTTAAAATCGACCAGTCTTCGAGTGTTGTGATACTCTGGTGCTTTGCTGCGAGATCAATGCACCGGCCTACCACATCTGCACACGACACTCCCTCTGATGAGGAATTTTTGATAGCAGAGACACAGTTCACTTTGCCGAACTGTCTTACAAACTTCTGGTACGGCACACCACTCTGAAGACCGGTACTGATAGCACGTCCGAGGGCACTGCTGTTTGCATCACACCCACCTATTCCGACAGTTCTGATAAATACCTCAATGGGTTTTCCATCCAGAAGATTTACAGTTACATATAGGCGGCAGCATCCGGATTGACAAATGTAGGTCTTTCCAGAGAGCTCCTTTGGTCGTGTCATATTGAGTGAAGGAATCTTCTCTGGAAGGTTACGACCATCGTCAGCCTTGAGCTCGGGTACCGGCTCGCTCTTATCAGTTTCACCGCTCAGGGCTAGGACAACTGTCTCTCTGCTTCCTGTTCTGTATATGGTGATACCTTTCAGGTCGAGTTTCCACGCCATGAGCAGGGCTTCTTCACAGTCATCACGTGTTGCAGAGGAAGGCATGTTGACTGTTTTGCTGATGGAAGCGTGGACATATTTCTGGAATGTGGCCTGCATCAAGATATGATCTTTCCATGAAATGTCCAGAGCTGTGCGGAAGAGTGTTCTGAATTCACCTGGGAGCCAGGAGAGATCCTGGATGGTTCCTGTCTTATGGACGTGACTGATCACCTCCTCTGTTCGCTCTATCAGTTCATCTCCGGTCAGGTGCATATGGGAAAGAGTCTGAACAAGGGCTTCTTTGAAGACAGGATTGACGATAACAAAAGTCTTGCCTACTGTATTCTTTCTGGTGTAAGCAAAAGAGAATATTGGTTCGATTCCACTGGAACATCCAGCCAGAAGTGAGATGGTTCCCGTAGGCGCCACCGTGGTCATCGCTGCGTTGCGGACCTGATACTCCTTCCAGATGCTCCCATCCCATGCCGGAAAAGGTCCAAGGGATGATGCCAGGATCCGAGATTCATCAACAGCGGTCCTGGTGAGTTTCTCCATTATCTGTTCACACCAGGATCTTCCTTCTGGAGAATCATATGCGATGCCCAACCTCAACAGAGCATCGTGAACCCCCATAACGCCAAGACCTATCTTTCGTGTTTTCAGGGTTGCTTCTGCAATCTGGGGGATGGGATAGATATTGCGTTCGATGACAGTGTCAAGGAATCTCACCGCCATCCTGACCGTCTCTTCCAGGAGTGTCTCATCCAGGATGCCGTCTTTGATACAGGCATCAAGGTTGATACTGCCGAGGACACAACTCTCGAATGGAAGAAGTGGTTGTTCTCCACATGGGTTGGTTGTATCAATATCACCCAGTTGTGGTGTAGGATTCCGCTTGTTGATCTCATCGTAGAAGAGAATTCCTGGCTCACCGTTCTTCCAGATCCCATCAACAATTCCATTCCAGATCTCCCCAACTGTGACTGTCTTCCCTGAATGCGGGTGGGTAAGCCAGACCAACTCGAAGGCTTTCTGCTCGACCAGATTCATGAACCGGTCGTTGACCATCACTGAAATATTGAAGTTGGCAATATCCCCTTCCTCCTTCTTGGCAGTGATGAAATCGAGGATATCAGGGTGCCAGACATTGAGAATCCCCATGTTGGCCCCTCTCCGGCGGCCTCCCTGCTTGATGACATCAGTTGCTGCATTAAAGACACGCATGAATGAAACAGGTCCTGATGCTACCCCGTCGGTGGAACGCACCGGCGATCCTTCGGGCCTGATATGAGAAAAGTTGTATCCTGTTCCCCCACCAGTCTTGTGAATTATTGCACCCTGTTTCATGGCCTCAAATATCCCGTCTATTGAGTCCGGGACCGGGAGGGTAAAGCAGGCTGAAAGCTGCCCAAGCCCGGTGCCGGCGTTCATGAGTGTGGGCGAGTTTGGGAGGAACCGAAGCGACATCATTGCTTCAAAGAACCTGTCCTGTTCATCTTTATCGTCAGCAAGGGCATGTGCAACCCTGCGGCAGATATCTTCGAAGGTATGTTCTCCTTGTCGGAGATATCTGGCAGAAAGAATATTATCGACAACGGGGGAGGAAGTCACAACATAAATATTGGATGTGAGAGGATTTGAGCAAACCCCACTACCTTTTTGTACCGGAATTGTGGGTTATGAGATCTCAAACCAGAACGCCGGAAAACTCCTCAAGAGGATAAAAATCAGGGATATGATATGCAGACACCTGGGATTGCAAAAAGGACCGGTAATAGTTTGTCTTTATGGTATTACCTTCAAGAGTAATTCCGGGTGTCTGCTAATACTGCTGTTTACCAGGTATCACTCCCCTTACTCCGCCTCTGGGGTCTTTCATATCTCCGGAGTAACGGGGAATAAGATGGATATGCAGGTGCATGATCGTCTGTCCGGCAACAGAACCCTCGTTGATCCCGATGTTGTATCCGTCAGGACTATACTCTTCATTAAGATACAATCTTGCAACAGTGATTAGATTCCAGAGCGCTGAGAGTTCTGCCTCGGTTGCTTCGAATACAGATCCGAAATGACGCTTTGGGATGATCAACAGATGGCCCGGTGAAACCGGGTGCATGTCATACCTAGCATAGGCACACGAATTTTCCAGAACCATCTCTTCTGGTTCAATTGTGCAGAAAATACAGGATTCAGACCCCATATTCCTCACTCTCAAAGATAGTCGTCCTGCCCTCCCCGTGTATGGTGTTCAGTTTTTATTACATACATGTAGTGACCCAACCAAAGAACTACATATTCAATCAGTAGATATTACCTTGTTTCCAATTCAGAACACAAAATTACATTCTCGTTTCATATTCAGGTTCGGTAGATCTATCTTTTTTGCCCAGATTATCCTTGTACTATTCGCATTAGGGATCCTAAAAGTAAGAATTTACAGTATGATCAATCCATGAAACAGACCGATAAAACTATCAGGCGAAAGTTATCAGTTCTTCTCTTCGTCTTAATACTCATCTCAACCGCGTCAGTAGGCATTGGCATAGGAGTTTACTCATACAAGCAGAATCTCGATCTGATAGACAGTATCATCACTAGTGTTCAGCAGGAGACCCAGGATAGAACTGAAGCGTTTTTCCTTATTCTTGCAGGAGCTGAGCCTTCCATTGACTCTGATATGAGCAGCGGACTGCCTGCTATCTCCAGGGATATTGGTTCACTGAACAAGCCTGTATCTCTTGTCACAGCCGAGGATCTGAAACCTATAGCAGACCGGAATAATGTTGATGACATCTACCTGATCAATGGGTCAGGTGTAATTTTCTCCACAACATACCCCGAGGATCAGGGATTTGATCTAAAAACCGTCGGGCTTGAATCATTCCTGAAAAATATCATGAATTCAGGGAACATCTCGATGGATCGGGCGGCGGTCAATGCACTTAACGGGGAAATAACCAAGTATGCCTATTACAGCCAGCCGGGAAGCGACTATATCATCGAAACATCGGTTCAACTCAGAAAGGCACTTGACAGAACCCGCTCGCAGAATTTTACCTCGTTCCTGATGGATGATTTCCTCCCCAGGATTCAGAAGGAGAATCCCTTTGTGCTCGAGATTGATCTCTTTTCATCCAATACTCTAAGTCAGTACTCCCTGATTCATGAAGGAAAAAAGATGGATCCAGAGATCTACAGACAGGTCTATGATCAGGGGGAGGTCAGAATTCTCTCCGGTAATAACCTGACTGTCTATACACATTTCAGACCGAAGGAGAAAGAAGCAGATTATACCGGAAACCTGACAAGCATGGTTGTCTATGACACAAGTATGCCTGGGAGGGTGTTGTTTGAAACTGCCTGGCATACGTTTGTGATTCTTTTTCTGGTGACGATTATTGCTTTTCTCATATCTGGTCGGCTTTTTGATCGCCTAATCGTCTGCCGCCTTCAGACAATTGTTAATGATCTACACCGAATCGGTGGGGGAGATTACTCGGTGAAGATAGATGATTCAGGTACTGATGAGTTCTCCCGGATTGCTAGTGAGATAAACCGGATGTGCAAACTGCTCCTTTCTCGTGAAGAAGAACTGAAGAATCTTAATAGGGATCAGGAGGAGATCGTCAGGATCAGAACTGCCGAGTTGCAACAGATGAAAGACGCTTTTGAGCAGGCAAACATCAAGCTCAAGATGCTGACCACAATCACCCGGGATGACATAATAAGTCAGACCGCCCGTCTTTCAGAATTGCTTGTTCTTGCCGGTGAAAAAGCAGGTCCAGATTTTGGGGATATTATCAATGAGTCACAATCTGTTGTTGATACCATTCGCAACCAGATCGAGTTTACGCAGGTTTATGATGCTATCGGATCCCGTCCCCCGGTCTGGCATTCTATCAAGGAGACAGTAGAACAGGCAATATGTAATATTCCCGGAACAGGTCTTATGTTCAACCTTGATCTTGGTGATATCCTTGTTCTGGCAGATCCACTTCTCGAAAAGGTGCTTTACACCTTAATCGAGAATACCGTGCGTCACGGAAAGTGGGGAACATCTGTCCAATTCTCATTTGAAATCACAGGTAGTAATCTGATACTTGTGTATGAAGATGACGGGGTCGGAATCGCTGATGAAAAGAAATCAGGGATATTTATTGAAGGGTTTGAGAAAAATTCCGGATTTGGTCTGTTTATTGCCAGGGAGATCCTGGCAATTACTCACATTGCTGTCAGAGAGACCGGGGTTTATGGGAAGGGGGTGCGGTTTGAGATCCGGGTGAAAGAAGGGTTCTGGAAACGCAATACTCAATAGATAAATCTCATGAACCTGTTTTTTGAACGTAGTTGCTTCTGATAGATACTAAATCCGGCAATCAAAGACCGTTAAGAGAAGAAACTTCTTTCCAAATCCGATGGTATTTGACGGGAAGATGAAAGGATTTCATGAGATTTTTCTTCTCCTCATTCTCTTATGTTGCATCACTGGTTTAGAAAGTGCCCATACCCTCACTCTTGATCCAATCGAGCCACATCACCCTGGTGATCCGGTTGTCATCTCGGGAACAAAACCTGAAGAGACATCTCGCATGGGTATTGAGGTATTTCCTATTCAATACTGGGAGTATGCCTGTAGATTTGGAGAGACGAACCATGCAAAACACTTCAGGTTTGTTCTTCAGTATCTCTCTGAAACACTCAATGATGCACCGTTTGTAAAACTTGTCAGATTCAACCCAGATAAAACTCAGTCGTATATCCAATATCCAAACTGCCCTGATCACATATTGATCCATCCTTATGTTCCCTTTGGCCCTGGGAATACTAGATGGAATGCAGAATTGAAGATGTCTGGAAAGAAAGAGTCCTGGAACCCAGGTTCTTACATCGTTCTTGTTTGGGATGCTTCAGGCCAGGTTCTTTATTCTGAAACGTACCAGCCAAACGGATGGGATACAAGTGGTGATTACGTGTATCCCGCTACTATGAGAGGTAATATTTGGGATCTTGAAAACAAGCAGGAGTGCGTGAATAGAATATTTTCAATCCAATGATTAACTCAACAATTATGGCAGTAATCGCAATCTATTCAGCATATTTTTCAGATTTTGGATGATGT
>NZ_DATMYY010000114.1:0-3626 GCF_035560735.1 Methanospirillum sp. | reverse complement strand
GATTAAACCAGAGCGAGTTTGTCCTCATTTCCTATTCAATACTGGACATTGAAGCAGCCATAGTATCAATTCGACAACCTCAAACCTGGTATAATAACCCTGATACCATGATATCATACCATTGATATGCCCATAGTTTAGTATTACGCCTATCTTCACAATTGTCCGGTTAATCCTGAAGAATGTAAAGGTTCTTTCAGATAACCTGGACTCTGAAAAAAAGAGGATTAATATCCACGGATTTCCCGACGCACATTTTCAAGATTCTCAATCCGTTTTTCTAATGGCGGATGAGTTGAAAATAATGCCGCAAATGTTTGTCCGGAAATTGCAGGAATAATATAGAACGCATTTGCTCCTTCCGCTGCGGCCCGGGTCTCGGTAGGAATCCGTTCCATTTTACCACTGATTTTCTTAAGTGCAGATATAAGAGCGTCCGGATCTTCAGTAATGAACGCAGCTCCGCGATCTGCTGCAAATTCACGATACCTGGATAAGGCCATCATAAGTATTGTGGAAAAAACCCACACGATTGCTGCAACTATACCTGCAATAATCCATGCTCCACCTTGTTCACGGTTAAATAATGATGCAAACAGAAAGTTGTTCATAATCATTGAAGCGATCATGGCAACAAACCCTGCTACTGTCATTGTCAGAATATCCCGGTTTTTGATGTGAGAGAGTTCATGTGCCAGAACTGCTTCCAGTTCAGCCTTGTTCAAGGTAACTATAATGGAATCGGTTACTGCAACAACAGCATGATGAGGACTCCGACCGGTGGCAAACGCATTCGGCATTGGAGATTGCATAACCGCAATACGTGGTTTTGGTAAATCAGCTTCTGCACATAATTTTTCAATCATTCGATGCAGATCAGGATATTCATCTTCCTCAACTATCCGTGCACCAGTAGTCATCATCACAAGTTTGTCTGAGAAGAAATACTGAACAAGCCCCATTCCAACTGCGATGACAATGATAAACATGGAAGGAAGCCCAAGCGCCATGAGGACTCCCATGAAGATCAGATAGACAAGTAAAAGCAGGATCCATGTGAGAAATATTCTTCCGGAAAGTCCGGTATCGCGTTGCCATTTCATGAATAATCATGGTTTTATTTGTATTCTCACCAGAAAAGGATCCATGATTCAATAAGCTACCTATGATCCTCTTTTGCCGTCTGTTGGTCCCTGCTGGAATCTGACCGGTAGCTCATTATATGAAATCTGCCGGAATTGTGATGTTGCTATACAACATGATCATGGTATTATGATACCCATACCAGACCAGGGCCAATATAATAAAGACGGCCTTTCCTCTGAATCTGTTTTGGAATCTCGGGAAACCTATGGCAAGAATGAAATGACTCCTCCAAAACGGATCCCGGTTTGGAAACAATATCTGGATAAATACCAGGACCCAATCATCAGGATTCTTCTCATTGCGGTAGCCCTTTCTGCTCTTGTTGCCATCATTGAAGGTAATAGTCTTATTGATACCCTTGGTATTGCATTAGCCGTAATCCTCTCAACCAGTATTGCATTTTTTACTGAATTTCGAAGTAATCGGGAATTTGACGCATTAAATGCCATGCGTGATGACACAGCAGTGAAGGTTGTAAGAAACAAAAGTCCGACTATTGTACCTCTGCGGGATATAGTTGTTGGAGACATGATCCTACTCGAAGCAGGAGATATGGTCCCTGCTGATGGATTCTTAATCCAGACATCAGATATAGAGGCTGATGAATCCGCATTCACAGGTGAGAGTGAGCCGGTCAGAAAAAATGAGAACGATCCCGCTCTAAAGGGTTCATATATCACAGCTGGCCGGGGAATCCTTATCGCTACTGCTGTCGGGGATACCACAAAAATGGGCAAGATCGCTTCATCATTGACCGAAGGCTCGAGGCCTGACACTCCGCTTCAGGTTAAATTAAAGGATCTCGCTCATCTCATAAGCAAATTTGGGTATGTGATGGCAGGTCTGATAATCACACTTGTCCTTGTCCAGGAACTGGTTCTCGGTGTTCCACCTGAATCCATGCTTGATCTCTTTAGAATTCTCTTACAAGCATGCATGTTTGCGGTTGTCATTATCGTTGTATCAGTACCAGAAGGTCTTCCGGTGAGTGTCACTGTTTCTCTTGCTCTTACAATGAGAAAGATGACCCGGGCAAAAAGTCTTGTAAGACGCCTTATCGCTTGTGAAACCATCGGCTCAGTCACAGTTATTTGTACAGATAAGACAGGAACACTGACTATGAACCAGATGGAAGTTGCTGCATCTTCCATTGAAGTTCCATTAGAAATACAGGATATTCCGGATAACGCAGCAGGATGGATCTCGCTCAATGCTGCTGTGAATAGTACTGCTGAGCTCGATCATGTTGACGGGCGTATGATTACTGTTGGCAACTCGACTGAAGCTGCTCTTCTCCGGTGGCTTCATCGGGCAGGAATCGGGTACCAGGAGATCAGAAAATCATACCCACTAATTTATCAGGATTTTTTTAACTCCAAAAAGAAGCAGATGTCAAGCACAATCTCTTTTGGAACACGTACATTCATTCTTGTCAAAGGCGCTCCAGAGATTATTGCTGCACAATGCAGCCCCACTCCGGATCTGACTCACCTGCACAATCTCGCAGGAAGGGCAATGCGAACACTTGCGTTTGCCCATGGAGAGATCTCTTCAGAATCTGACTTGACTACATTGACCTGGGATGGATACGTGGGTATTCGCGATGAAGTTCGACCCGATGTTCCTGATGCGGTCCAGAATTGCAAGGATGCAGGGGTAACAGTTAAAATGGTTACCGGAGATAGTGCTGAAACGGCTGCAACTATCGCACGGGAAACTGGTATTCTGGGTTCCGGCCTTATTATGACCGGACCTGATTTCCGGGAGTTAACAGACGATAAGCGGAAAGAGATTGCAGGAGAGATTCAGGTTCTTGCACGCTCTGATCCGCATGACAAACTCCTGCTGGTAAAAGCACTTCAGTCAAATGGAGAGGTTGTTGCAGTAACCGGGGATGGAACTAATGATGCCCCTGCTCTCAGGAGTGCCGATGTGGGTCTTGCAATGGGTATCGCAGGAACAGAAGTTGCGAGAGAGGCTAGCGATATTATCCTGCTGGATGATTCCTTCCCTACTATAGAACAGGCGATCTGGTGGGGAAGAGCATTGTATGAAAACATTCAGAGGTTTTTGATCTTTCAACTGACAATAAATATTGCTGCCGCGATATTGACGTTCATTGCACCACTCCTGGGATTTGCTCCGCCATTTACCATTATACAATTACTGTGGATTAATATCGTTATGGATTCTCTGGCTGCACTTGCTCTCTGTTCAGAAGCGCCTCACCCGGCACTGATGAAAAGAAACCCAATCCCAAGATCAGCATCGGTTATCACTCCATATATGACCCAATCAATCCTGATTACTGCCGGAATATACATTTTAGCAGGAATCGGGGCACTTATACTAGGACTCCCCTTTATGAATACTCCTCAGGAACAGGCATCTGCTTTCTTTGCGGGCTTTGTTATCGCCCAGGTATGGAACGGAATAAACTGTAGGGGAATAAACGGAGTAATGCCCCCTCTGTTTAAAGG
>NZ_DATMYY010000113.1:0-4898 GCF_035560735.1 Methanospirillum sp. | reverse complement strand
TTGCATAGAATTTCATTTGGATCACATCACGCAGGTGCTCATCCTTTTCTTCGTAGGCCCCATATCATACATTAAATGAGTCTTGATAAGGATGTACGGTCTGCTGCCGAAACGATTCTTTCATGCAAATCAGCAACTGTCATCTCTCACATTGATGCTGACGGCATATCCAGCGAATCAATTCTTTCACAGGCGATTTCACGTGCAGGAATCCCTGTCCGGAGCATCTACATCAGACAACTGGATCCCCTCACTCTTCATGAGATTCCTGATGATGATTCTCTCAAGATATTTTCAGACTTTGGTTCAGGTCAGCAGACAATGCTGCAGGAAAAGGGGATTCGTCCGAAAGATGTTGTTATCATCGATCATCACGTAAGCCAGCCTGCAGATGCAGGGTATCTGGAGGTAAACTGTCTTCTCCATGGATTTGAAAAGATGAGTGCCGCCGGAGTAGCCTATCTGGTTGCCCGTGAGATGGATGAGATCAATCGTGACCTTGCCAAACTGGCTGTTATTGGCAATATCGGAGACATGATGGACCGGGAGACCCTGAAATTATCAGGTCCTGCTCATGAGATATTGTCAGATGGGGTGGGCTATGGCAATGTTGAGGTCTTGGAACATGATCTCAATATTTACGGGATATCCACGAGGCCTCTTCCAAATGCGCTTGCATATTCGGATGACATTGACATCCCTGGGGTGTCCCATGATCCTGATGGTGCAAGACGATTCCTTGAAAGGATAGGGATCAAATCGGTTTCTGCAAATCGGTGGCCGGTTTGGGAGTCACTATCATTTGACGAAAAGCAGACAGTGGTCTGTTCTATTATTGATCAAATGATGGCTTTTGAAAAGAACCTGGATAGGCTGTTTGCTGATCATTATCTCTTTCCTGACGAGAGCAAAATCCAGGCAACCCTCCGTAATGCTTCTGAATATGCTACCCTCCTCAATTCGTGCGGAAGATGGAAAAGGCCAGAACTTGGAGGGGCAATATGTCGCGGGGACAGGGTGACGGCATACCGGGAGGCTGAACAGATGCTCAAAAATCATCGGACCAAGATCAGGGAAGTGATGGAGTATATTACTGATACCGGAGTCTCCGAACTCTCTCATCTGCTTTATATTCATGTTGGAGATCGGTTCCCTGATACCATTGTTGGCATCGGTGCCGGGATGTCGCTCTCCAGGCTCAATCCTGAAAAGCCCATATTAATAATGTGCGAAGATTCTCTTGATCCCTCTAAAACCAAGATTTCAATGAGAACAAAGCCAGAAGTTGTGGATAAAGGAGTTGATCTTCAGAAAGCCCTCTGTGTAGCATGTGAACGATTTGATGGTTCGTCAGGTGGTGGTCACCGTATAGCAGCAGGGGCATTTATTCCACGTGAAGCTGAACGAGAGTTTATCGAAGATGTCAACCGTATAATAAAGCAGCAATATGCTCAAAAGAGTTCAGATTCTTGCTGACTATCAGTTTGGAAAGGGTGTTGGTGTTCAGTTATTTCCACAAAGCTGCCGGTTTATCACTTCCCGAAGGGGAGGAGTCAGGCAGGTTATGCTTGATGACCGACGACTTGCAACCCTTCGGGCCCATGACGGACGACTAACGCTGGGTCTTTTAGGTGGAGAACGGCTGTCTCGAATTCTGGATCCATCCCGGAGCAGGGTGATAGTCCGTGAAGATGTCTGCCCATACATTGCTATTGGGAAGAGCGTTTTTGCAAAACATGTAACTCAAGCCTCTCCGGATATTCAGGCTGGAGATGAGGTACTTGTCATGTCTGGTGATGGGACTCTTCAGGCTGTAGGTGATGCCATGATATCAGGAAGAGAGATGGTTTTGTCAGAATGTGGAGTTGCAGTATCTGTACGAAAAGGAAGAGATCAGGAGGATAAGGAATGATACCTGGAATGAACCCCCGAAAGATGAAGCAGATGATGAAACAACTCGGAATGGATGTCCGCCCGGTAGATGATGTCCAGGAGATTGTGATCACAACGCCTAAAGGAAGATATGTTTTTGACCAGGCTGAAGTTGCGATAATGAAGATGCAGGGGATAACTACCTGGCAGATTACCGGTGAACCACGGTTTGAGGAAGCAGCTCTGGCAATACCTGATGAGGATATATCACTCGTTGCTGAGCAGGCGGGTGTATCTGTAGAAACTGCCAGATCAGCCCTTGAAAAGTCGAATGGTGACATTGCTGATGCAATTCTGAACCTAACCGGAAAGGCCGAATGATTGGTCTGTCTGATCGGGTCATTCTTTCTGGTAATGGCAAATCCTGGTTTGTCCGGCCATCAGATGGGAAACTTGGCACTGATCTTGGACTTGTTGATCTGGGACAGATAGTTGGAAAGGAGCCGGGTGATGTCATCCGCACACATTCGGGAAAAGAGCTTTCTATACGTCTTCCAAGATCTACTGACTTTTTTGAGTATGCAAAAAGAAGTACCGCTCCCATGCTTCCTCGTGATATTGGTCTTGTGATTGGTCTGACCGGGATGAATAAGCATGATTATGTTCTGGATGCCGGCACTGGCAGCGGGATTTCAGCGATCTTTTTTGCAGGAGTGGCGGCTCAGGTAACCTCATACGAGCGAAGGGCTGAATCTGCAGAGCAGGCCAGGTTGACTGTTTCTGATTCAGGGATCCAGAATCTGGAGATAATAACCGGAGATATCCTGAAAGAAACACGGATGTACGATGTGGTTCATTTGGATCTCGGGCTTACCAAAGAGCATGTAATCCATGCCTACTCTGTTCTCAAACCCGGCGGATATCTTTCCTGTTACACGCCCTTTTTTGAACAAATGGCTTTGGCATTTGATGGTGCAAAAGGTTTGTTTAGTGAGTGCTCTTCATACGAGTGTATTATGCGTGATATGGATAGGGGTGAGAGGGGAACAAGACCTTCAACCCGTGTTTGTCATAGCGGATATATCACGATAATGCGGAAGTAATTCGACACTAATTATCCATTTTTTGAATTGAATGAGAGGTAAACCACAATTTGCTCAATTCGAAAACTCAGAAAATATATAACTCGTTACCGACAACGTGTCTATGTTGATGCTGAGAGTATCAGCATGAAATGTAGGAGGAAATAAATGAAGTTCGTATTTGCAGCAATTGTTGCACTGGTTGCCCTTGTGGCAGTTACCGGGTTTGCAGCAGCAGACCGTCTGCCCAACGCAACCCCAGAGAATCAGATTTTTTCAATTGACACCGTTATCGACGCAACTGGTGCAGTCGACGACAAGTCCACCATGTCCTGGGTAATTGCAGGACCAGGTAAGATTCCAACCGGAATCCTTGGAGCAGGCCAGACAATCTCTGACGTCACCTACAAGGATGCAATCCTCACCAACGGTGGAAAGCTCGCTGAGAACAAGAACTTTGATTTCAACTCAAAGAGCCAGAGCAGCGGTCTCTACAACATTGAGTCCCAGAAGGTTCTGACCTACGCCAGCACCGAAGGTGCACACCTTGTCGGCGAGGAAGAGTACACTCTGTCCGTTGCAGGTAACTATGCAAGCGCAGACAACAACATCCGCTGTGTGTTCTCAACCCTTAACGGTTCAATTCTCCCAGCATTCTGCAACATTGTCTCTGCAAAGAGCAGTCTTGTAAATGTTAACAGCGCACAGGTCTCCACCAAGGGACAGATCCGTGCAACCGCAGACACCGCTGATGTTCCAGCAGGTCTGAACTACCAGATTGCAGTTACTCCTGATGCAAACTCCGGCAGCGGCTTTGCAGAGGGTACAGTCAAGACCGTATTCGCAGGCAGCATCATGGAAGCCCGTGACGGTGGCGACAGCAACTACAACTCCGCAAGTGCAACCTGGAACAAGACCTCTGCAACCAACAGCTGGAAAGACAACACCGAAGTCACCGGCGGCATAAAGACCCTGCAGAAGGCCTTTGCATACCAGTCCGGATTCAAGGTATAATCTTAATACCTCATAATTTCCCTTTAGGGAATCTTTTTTTTGTTATCTGTGCGAATTCTTTTGTTATTTATCTGTCCATTTATCGCTTGAATTGATATTCTCGGTTTATTCGCTTTACAAGATTTTTTTGAGAAACTACTTATTTCTCTGATCATAATGTACCCTTATTACCTGAGGTTTTCAGGTATGGGAGTGGGGAACTATTGTGAAATGTGGAATAATAGTCTGTGTTGGGTTGGCGGTTTTTATGGCTATTATGGGTCATGCCGTGGGTGATCGGCTTCCCAATCAGACACCGGAAAATCAGGTCTTTTCCATTGATACTGTAATTGATGTCACTGGTTTTGTTTCTGACAATACTATGTTGTCTTGGGTTATTGCCTCACCTGGAGCAATTCCTACTGGTATTCTTGGTGCTTCTCAATCGATTGCAGACATTACCTATCGTGATTCTATCATGACAAATGGTGGCAAGCTCAGTATGAACAAGAACTTTGATTTCAGTTCTAAGGATCAATCGAGTGGGCTATACAATGTTGAATCCCAGAAGGTTCTGACCTATGCCAGTAATGAGGGTGCACATCTTGTTGGTGAGGAAGAGTACACCCTCTCTGTAGCCGGTAATTATGCTTCTGGAGATGGAAACATAAGATGTGTTTTCTCAAACAGTGCAAGCAATGTCCTTCCGGCCTTCTGCAATATAGTGTCAGCCAAGAGTAGCCTTATCAATGTAAATAGTGCTCAGATCTCAAGTAAAGGTCAGATAAGAGCAGTTTCTTCTGATGCTGGTGTGCCTGCTGGTCTGAACTTCCAGATTGCAATAACTCCTGATTCCAATTCCGGAAGTGGATATGCTGAAGGAACGGTGAAAACTGTCTTTGCTGGAAGCATCATGGAAGCCCGCGATAGTGGTGATAGTAATTATAATTC
>NZ_DATMYY010000112.1:0-3433 GCF_035560735.1 Methanospirillum sp. | reverse complement strand
AATAAATCGGTTTTCCAAGTTTTGGTTCAAATGCATTGTCTGCCTCAACCCTGATTGCATGAGAGTAGAGAGCCAGGGGTATCTCCATCGGACACAGTTCTTCACATTGTCCACAGTTGATACAACTATCAGAAATATGGGCAAATCTCCGGAGATGAAACATCGGATCAGATGGTAGTTTACCCCTGCGTACCATAAGGGATTCATCTCTGCCTTTGAATGCGGTAGCAGTACAGACAGGACATTTCTCAATGCAGGAATAACATTTCACACACCTTGAAGTTTCTTTTTTGATAGTCTCCCAAAGGTTGTCTCTAAGGGCAGTGAAATCATGTTTTCTCCATTTGTCTCCTAGCTTGATCATGGCTCCTTCGACTTTGCCTCTGATCTCTATGCCTTTAGGGTTGGCAGCTTCAATATCGAGTTTCTTTGCAGATACTGCCTTGGTGAGCAGATTAGCACCCTTCTCGCTACAAACTTCAACAAATGTTGCCTTTCCTGCTTTTTCACCAATAACGCCCCAGTTACCACAGGCAAGATCGGCCTGACGTGGAATTTTATATAAACAACGGCGACAGTTGGTGCGGCGGCCAAAACCTTCCTCTTCAAGTTCATCGACAGAAATGCCTTTATGCTGACCTTCATATTCAATGATGAACTGACCTTTATCAATCTCTTCTTTGTGTACTGTATCCGGATCTACACCGTATTTATCCCGTATCATCTTCCGGGCTACACCTGGACTGACTGATCCACCACAATTGACTCCGATGGTGAGGATATTATTCATGTCAACATCATTGCGTTTTGCTTCTTCAAGCAGGCCCATGAGGTCGCATCCTTTCACCACAACACCGAGCTTCATTGTCTTTGCCCCGTCCAGATAATTCTTGATGAATGTGGCCAGAAGTAGAGTTCCACAATGAAGTGATCCAGCCGTCATATCAAGTTCTTTGGGATCGGTAATTGCAACCGGGATAGCATCATAAATATCATACCCCTTTGTCACTGCTACTACGGCATCAACCATTTTGGTCTCAAGAGCATGGCGTAAAAGGGCAGTTACTGCTCCTCCACATTCAGCTTTGCTCGCAAGTCCACTATCAGTAGTCCATGCGTATAGGAGGTCTCCTTTTGCTGCCATGATTATTTTCCTCCTGCACATTTGGCAACAGAAACGGCACAGTGTTTAAGCTCAGGCATCTTTGACAGAGGATCAAGTGCCGTATTAGTTACATTATTTACACCCTCTGCAAAATGCATCGCCATATACAGAACTCCAGGTGCTACATCTTCGCCCACCCAGGCAACTGTCTCGGTCTGACCACGACGACTCTTCAATACAACCTTTTCTCCCTGAACTATTCCAAGACGTGTGGCATCAGTGGAGTTCATCTGCACATATGAAGCTGGCACTTCATAATCAAGGGCCCCGCAACGACCAGTCTGGGTCCGGGAATGATAATGGAATATAACACGCCCGGTCATTAGAGTGAATGGGAATTCTTTATCAGCCACTTCTGCCGGTGCTTTATATTCAATACCAAAGAACTGGCCTTTTCCATTAGGTGTTGCAAATTTCTCACGGTGCAGAATAGGTGTTCCCGGATGATCAACGGTTGGACATGGCCAGATGGTAGATTCTGGTTTTTCCATTCGTTCATAGGTGCAACCGAACATAGAAGGAGTAACAGCCCGCATATCGTCCCAAACATCCTTTCCTGTTGGGAGATTGAAAGTCTTCAGGCCGAACCGTTTTGCCAGTTCAGCAATGATCCAGATATCTTCTTTTGCTTGTCCTGGTGGATTTACTGCTTTGCGTACACGGTTTACACGACGTTCAGCACTGGTAAAGGTTCCATCTTTCTCAGCAAAACAGGCTCCCGGCAGTATTACATCAGCATACTGGCAGGTTTCAGTCATGAAAATATCCTGGACAACAAGGAAGTCAAGCTTCTCAAGTTGTTTTTTCACATGATTGGAATCAGGATAGGTAACAGCCGGATTGATCCCAAGCATATATAATGCCTTAATCTCATTGCCGCACTGATTGATCTGTTCGGTAAGGGTAACTCCGTACCAGTCAGGAAGATCAGTAACTCCCCAGGCTTTTTCCATCTTTGCCCGGTTCTCTGGGACTTCGCATTTCTGATATCCGGAATAAACGTTCGGGTATGCACCCATATCACAGGCACCCTGCACGTTATTTTGTCCACGAAGAGGATTGACACCTACTCCTTCGCGACCAATATTACCACAGAGCATGGCGAGATTACCGAGGGATCTAACGTTGTCTGTACCTGTAGTCAGTTCAGTAATACCAAGACAGTAGATAATTACTGCATTTTTGGCATCTGCATATCTAAAGGCAAGTTCTTTTACTCTTTCGAGTGGAACACCATGGATATTTTCTGCATCTTTATAATTTTCTACAGCTTTCTTCAGATCTTCAAAGTGTTCGGTTCTCTCTTCAATGAATTTCTTGTCATGCTTGCCCTCTTTGATAATCCAGTACATCATTGAGTTTATGAGAGCAATATGAGTGGACGGGTTGAACTGATACCAGGTATCTGCAATATGTGCAGTCGTTGAAAATCGTGGATCTACAACTAATACGGGTATCCCCTTCATTTTCGCCTGAGCAACACGTCTTCCTGCCAGGGGATGTGCTTCCATAGCATTAGATCCCCACATCAGGATGAGATCTGAATTTAGGGCATCTTCAAAACCGTTTGTAGCTGCCCCTGAACCAAACGAGAGAGACAGGCCTGCTACTGAAGGACCATGGCAGATTCGTGCACAATTGTCGACATTATTAGTCTTAAAAGCACACCTTGCAAATTTCTGGAAGATGTAGCAATCTTCATTTACTGTTCTACATGAAGTATGAAATCCAAGTCCTCTGGCTCCATACTTTTCCCATGTTTCTTTTAATTTCTTTGCAACCAGATCTAATGCTTCATCCCATGATGCTTCTACGAAAGTGCCGTTTTTCTTTATCAGAGGAGAGACAAGTCGATCAGGACTGTGAACAGATTCCCAGCAGGTTACTCCTTTAGGACAGAGTTTTCCCTCATTGATTGGACTTCGTTTGCAGGGCTCAACCCCAACCACTTTTTCATTTTTGACGACAAGATTCAGTGCACACCCGACGCCACAATATGGGCAGGTAGTCTGAACATATCGAACAAGACTAGTAAGTTTTGTAGTCATCTCGTATCCCCGAGTTTTTATATACAAGCGAAAGGACACATCTGTGCCCCTGGTTTACCAAAGTTTCATGCTTTTCATCTAAATACCTGGATTCTTCCCGTTGAATCCTGATAAAAATCACTCCACAATCTGGACAGATATGGTAAACTGTCCTGGGATTGATCTGATGAATAGTCCGTTGCCGGAATGAAACATCGCAAACATACAATCTGTTTAAAGG
>NZ_DATMYY010000111.1:0-4810 GCF_035560735.1 Methanospirillum sp. | reverse complement strand
TATGAAATTAAAGTGGGTTTGTATGGGATTATTCTGTCTCATTCTGTTATGTGGGACAGTATATGCTGATAATCGGAATGATGCAACGAAATACACTATCGCCATTCAGGATGAGAAAAACAATACTCCTGCATGGAATAACAATGAAGAGGATTTTATTTTTGCAAACAAAGGGTTTTTAGCAACAGATAATCCCCTGATTATTCCATCTCCATATCCCGGTATAACTGCATGGGATATGGAGGCATACAAGGCCATTGCCAATGGAACGAGACCGGATACGATAAATCCATTACTCTATCGGCAATTCCTGCTCAACAATATAAATGGGGTGTTCAATGTGACAGACGGCATATATCAGGTCAGGGGATATGATGTCACATCAATGAGCTTTATCAAAGGTAATACCGGTTGGATTATCGTTGATCCCATGATATCAGTCGAAACCGCAAAGGCTGCAATGGACCTGGTGAACAAAACAATCGGACATTATCCGGTAAAAGCAGTAATCTATTCGCATCCTCACGCTGACCACTACCAGGGAGTTAAGGGAGTTGTCACTGCTGAAGAAGTAGCAAACGGTGATGTTCAGATCATTGCTCCTGAACACTTCATGGATCATGCTTTAAGCGAAAATGTCTATGCTGGCAATGCCATGCAACGCAGGGCTACCTACCAGTATGGTATCCAGTTGCCCAAGGATGCCAAAGGAAACATTGACATAGGTCTTGGAAAGAGTCCCTCAGTAGGAACAGCATCTCTTATTCCCCCGACCCTGGATATTACGCATACCGGGCAGAAGGTTTCGATAGATGGAGTGAACATGGAGTTCCATCTGTCAGAAGATACCGAGGCACCGGTTGAACTTGATATCTGGTTCCCACAGAAGAATGCCCTTCTGGTATCTGAAGACTGTACGGCAACCTTTCATAATCTCCTTACACTTCGGGGAGCACAGGTCCGTGATCCACTTGCCTGGGCACGATCTCTCGACGAAGTAAGACAATTGTATGGTGATAAAGCTAAAGTCATGTTTAGTTCTCATCACTGGCCACGATTCGGTAATGACAAAGTTATAGAGATTCTTGAAAACCAGCGTGATTTGTACAAATACGTCAATGATCAAACCCTGAATCTCATCAATAAGGGATACACCATGGATGAGATCTCAAACATGATCCAACCTCCTGATTCCCTAAAGGAATTCTGGTATACCTACGGATTTTATGGTCAGATGTATATGGGAGTCAAGGCTACATACCAGAAATATCTTGGATTTTATGATGCAAATCCCATAAACCTCAATCGCCTTCCTCCGGAAGAGTATGCAAAAGAGATTACTAAGTACATGGGAGGAGCAGATGCAGCCATGGGACATCTGCAGCAGGATTATGATGCCGGTAAGTATGAACTGGTGGCCAGTATAGCAAATTACCTGGTATTTGCTGATCCGACAAATATGAAGGCCAGGGAGATGGAAGCAGCAGCACTTGAGCAGCTTGGATACCAGGAAGTTTCAGGAACCGCCAGGAATGCATACCTCTCCGGAGCCCAGGATCTCAGAAGAACCACTCCAATCAAAGAGATAAGCGGCATTTCACCTGATATTATGGCTGCTATGTCCGTGTCCCAGTTACTGGATTATATATCAGTCAGGGTCAATGGAGAGAAAGCTAAAGATGAGGATTACCAGATCAATCTGAAACTTTCAGATACTGGTGATAAAGCACTCATTCAGGTAAAGAATGAAGTAATCGAGTACTGGGTGGATACATCATCTCCAACTGCAGATGTAACTGTTGAGATGCCACGCAAAACACTTGAACAACTGGCTCTTGATCCTTCAGTAACTCCAGCTAATGTAACCACTACCGGTAATGCTGCGGTATTTGACCGGTTTGTCTCCATGCTGGATGTATTTGACCCAGGGTTCAACATCGTCACCCCCTAATTTTTTATCCGTTTTTTCCTTTTACCAGAACCTGAGAGTTCCAAGTTTTAATCATGCCCATGATACGATTCGTTGTCGTATCCGGTTCTTCAGAAACCTGGCTACTCATCAGGAATGCTATCTACTTCAACAGTGAATGGAATGTCCTGTTTGACTTAGTGAAGGAGTTGAATGTTGGATTGATCTATGTGGGAATTACGATCAGATGAATGAGAGAGATTTATTGCTAAATAATGTGGATATCCCGGGGATATCCCGGTTTACCTTATACTTGGTGACCCTATACAGTGTTCCTGAAGATCAAGGAACTCGAGGAATTTGTGATGATTTAAAAAAAGAGAATCTGATATGTTCAGATTTCTGACACACCTAGGATGAATTAACGGGATACCAAGCGTCCACGTTATCCGGGTTGCGTACAGATGGTACTGCAGAATCTGCCCACTTCATCCAGTCTCCAATGTTCTTCCAAACAAAATTACCAGAACTATCTTTCTCTAATGTGAAGAACCCATAACTGGCACGGGTTTTATCTCCGGCTGCATTGATACTCATACTTCCGGAGATTCCATGATATTTTTCGATTACGGATACCAGGGCTTCTTTTAATTGTTTAGCTTCCTGACTCCCATGCATAGAGAGCACTTGTGCGGCAATATCTGCGGCTTCATATGCTGAAAAAGCATATCCATCAGGTTCATACCCAATTTTCTCCTTCATTTGAAGAGGAATCTTGGATGAGAACAGATCTACCAATGTTAATGTATATCCTGAAAATTTACGTTGATCAGCAAAATCGGCGGCTTTCTCTGATTTCAAAAGTTTCTGACCAAACGTGTTCCCGTCGGTTCCGATCCATTGAACAAGAGACAGGTTCGGATATGCAGAGCTGGATGCCTCTTCCATTATTGGAATGATATCATCAAATGTGAATGCCAGAACCGCAACAGAACTCTTGTCTTCACGATCAAGAGCTGACCCTACGAGTGAATCAAGACGGGATACAATCTCTTTATAATCAGTGGCACTTGCATTATATCTCACAACTTCA
Organism: Methanospirillum sp.; assembly: GCF_035560735.1. Classification (GTDB taxonomy): domain Archaea; phylum Halobacteriota; class Methanomicrobia; order Methanomicrobiales; family Methanospirillaceae; genus Methanospirillum. Next base: position 1,808 of record NZ_DATMYY010000111.1, on the reverse strand, counting down.
TCAGAACTGAGGGATTTCATCGATCTGTTCAGAATGGTCTCACCCTGGAAGTTACTCCATGAGTCTTCACGAACCAGTGGGATGACGTACCCGATATTCTCTTTTTGAAGGAGTGAATTGAGGGCTGCTTCTTCAGATGAGTCGTCGGGATTTAACCTGAATATGTTATCATCAGGGATAGTGAGTGAAGTTGCCGAACTGCCGGTGGCGACGATCACTACACCATTCGAGTCTGCATATGGCTTGATCGCTTCCAATTGTGCACTGCTGAGAGTTCCAATAATCAGATTGACACCTGATTCATGAAGCGACTTCACTGCTGCTAATGCAGAATCTGGATCTGATGAGATATCAGTTGAATTCAGAGAGTACGTTCGGTCTGAACCGATGTCAGCGTATACCGTTTTCAGATTTTCAATCGCTAACGATGCAGCTGCCTTACCCTCAATACCCTTTTGAGCAAGATCACCACTCGTCGGGTATATTCCATACACGACAATTTCATCCTTCGGGTTCTGGTTTGTATCTGCTGTCACAGAGCAGAAAAGAAAGACCGAAAAGACGATAAAACAGAGTATTACTGTTCTATGTACAAGCCATCCATCATGATTCATGATATAATCAATACGGAACTTGTACGGAAAAGGTTGACTATTAGTTTCAGTATCTTTATTTTATACAGTGTTTATTATAATAATCCTCTGACTTATTTTGAGTAAATCCTACTTGGGTTTTATCCAATCACATAAGGAACCGTGAGATCATCACACCAACTTTAACCGGCTCCTGAAAGATCAGTCCATGAGCAGTATCTTCTTCAACAACGAGTTCTGCTCCCGGTATAGCGTCTGCGGTGATCGTTGCATTCTGCGGTGGAGTAAAATTTTCCCGGTCACCGGTGATCACCAGAATCGGTCTCTTGATGAGATTGAGATCTGAATACACTCCCTTCCATCTGTCCATGGCCCCATACTGCTCCATAATAGAACGGTGGTCTGCTACTTTGCCGTGGTCCACAAACCAGCTCATCGGATCCGGGTGTTTGTTCCGGTACGAATCGGTCAGGAGGAGACGACCGGCCCGTTCAAGATAAACATCAAGATTTGGTGGCTCCATTTCCATCTCTTCAGTGACCCCGTCATTCCGGGGGATGCACTTTGATCCACCACAATCAGACTTATGAGAACAAGGTGGATCATCCATTCATTTTTTTGATCCGTGATAAAAAGTCCGGGATTATACTTTTTATCGGACGGGTTATGAATCCGACAGGATCAGTCCCATTCACCGTCGATTTTACCCAAACACCTACGATTGCACTGGAAATCCCAGCAGGTCTCGATCGCTTTTCAGAATAATGATGACCATTTGGAAACAAATCAGAGAGAGGATAATTCCCCACCTGATCAAACTCACCGTATGATATTCCAGTAATTATCTGCTTAACTCAACGGTTAAGTAAGATTATCTGAACCTAGTAGTATGGGTAAGGTTCTTGTGTACATCGCATCCAGTCTGGATGGGTTTATTGCATGACGTGATGACGATATATCTTGGCTGGATAATTTTTCAGGTGATTCTGCATGATGGCATCCCGCTTTATAGTCAACTCACAAGAGAGATCTCTCTAAACCTCATCGATACTGTGAAATTCCAGACTGGTATGGTTGAACTCAGGTATTCTCTGAAAAACCAATAAAATCAGTAGTCTGAAAGGAATGTTATTATCCAATCAACCTTGAAGGTGGATAAAACCGAAAAAAATATGAATTTTCGAAAAACCTGTACATCTTCACAATACAAATACC
>NZ_DATMYY010000110.1:0-4733 GCF_035560735.1 Methanospirillum sp. | reverse complement strand
CAGTCTTGGACAAAGATCAGACATTCTCGTCATTCTATTTAAATACTCATATCTGGGATCCATCCTTTTTTTGGATGTCCGGGCTTCGGATCAAGTATTACCATGTCCTTCCTATATGTAAGAAACCATGCGACGTGCTGTATTCCATGATTATTTTAGTTCAATAGGTGGAGGTGAGCATGTTGCGACAATGCTCGCATACTGTCTCTCAGCTGATTTGATTACAACCGAGTGTAAAGAAACAGCGTTACCTGAAAGCCTTGGGATCTCTATTCATTCGCTTGGGATGATTATCCCCGCTCCGGTATTAAAACAAATGTCTGCGGCATGGCTTTTTTCCCGATCAAATTTTTCAGAATCTTATGGGTTCTTTGTTTTTAGTGGAAACTGGGCATCGCATGCTTCAAAATTTCATCATCCCAATATCTGGTACTGCCATACTCCTGTTCGTGCTTTTTACGATCTTGCTGATCTCTTTGAACAGAGATTACCGGTTTTTATACGACCTTTCTATCGTGCCTGGGTTAAACACCAACGTAACGTGGATCAGAAGGTGCTTGCAGACATTGATGAAATAATAACAAATTCTCATAATACTGCAGGCAGGATCCTTCATTATTATGGGCGTAAGGCCCGGGTTGTTTACCCTCCTGTTGAATTAAACCGATTTTCATTCAAAGAATCAGGAGGGTTCTGGCTATCAGTAAACCGGTTGTACCCTGAAAAGCGGATAGAGCTTCAGATAGACGCATTTCGTTTATTGCCTGAAGAGGAACTTCTGATAGTTGGTGGAGCTGGAAGCGGTGATCACGCGATTCGATATGCATCAAAAATTATGACGAATCTCCCATCCAATGTAAAGGTGCTTGGTTCTGTCTCTTCTGAAAAATTAACAGATCTGTATAGTACTTGCCGGGGATTGATATGTACAGCAATTGATGAGGATTTTGGAATAACTCCTCTGGAAGCGATGGCCTCGGGAAAACCTGTGGTTGCTGTCAATGAGGGTGGTTTCCAGGAGACGGTTGTTCATGGAGAAACCGGGCTTCTTATTGAGCCTACTGTGAAAGCAATAGTTGAGGCTGTTGTGGAAGTAGGAGCCGATCCAATCAGGTATAAAGATGATTGTATCAGGAGAGCCGAAGAGTTTGGTGGGATAGACCGGTTTTGCAAGGAGATCCGGGAAATTGTCATGTCAACGAAGTGAGATCAATTATATGCTAACAGGGTATCTTTTCCGATAAAAGGGGGAGAAATAATAATTATATTCGTGTTTCGTAATTTTTCTGATAAAAATCCTTATATTCACCAGATATAACTCGATTAAGCCAGATTTGGTGATTAAGATACCAACAGATGGTTTTTTTTAACCCCTCTTCAAAAGAGGTTTCAGGTTTCCATCCTAGTTTGGATTGTATCTTTGATGCATCTATTGCATATCGGCGATCATGCCCGAGCCGATCCGTGACATAAGTGATCAATCCTTCATTGATCTCCTGATCCTTAGTTATTTCTCTGAGTAGTCGCAGAATTGTTTTGATGATAACGATATTTTCCTGCTCATTTGATCCTCCAATATTATATACTTCACCAGGATTCCCATGATTAAATGTAATATCAATTGCCTTGCAATGATCGTCAACGTATAACCAGTCCCGGATCTGTCTCCCATCTCCATACACCGGGAGGCTTTCATGAGTAAGGGCACGGGTAATGATGAGGGGAATCAATTTTTCCGGGAATTGATATGGGCCATAATTATTTGAACACCGGGTAATTACTACCGGCATGCTGAAGGTATCGTGGTATGCTTTTGCAATGAGGTCTGATCCAGCTTTACTTGCTGAATATGGACTATGTGGGTCTAGTGGTGTTTGTTCAGAGAAGAGGCCTTCCGGACCGAGGGTCCCATATACCTCATCGGTTGAGACCTGAAGGAATCTGACTCCGTCTTTCCATTTTCCGTCCTGAAACCAGGCCTCTTTTGCCATACTGAGGAGGGTATGTGTACCAAGGATGTTGGTTTTGAGGAAAACTGATGGATCATGAATAGAGCGATCCACGTGGGATTCTGCGGCAAAGTTAATTACTCCCTGAACCGGCCACGTTGAGAAAACATCATTAACCTGTTCCTGATTGGTGATATCTCCGTTTAAGAAGATAAATTGGGATTTCTGTTTTGCTGGTATTTCCTTGAGATTCTCGAGGTTTCCTGCATAGGTAAGTGTATCATAACCGATAAGGATGTCTCCGGGATGGGTTTTCAGGTAATGGTAGACAAAGTTTGATCCAATGAATCCAGCTACCCCTGTAACCAGGATGTACATGGTTTAGATCCTCCCGATTTCATGTAAAAATCTCCCGGTTGCATCCTGCCAGGAGGGCAGCTCATAGCCGATGGTATGATCTGTTCCAAAATTATCAAGTGCTGAAAATGCTGGTCGTGTTGCCTTTGTTTTAAAATTGGAACTCTTCCCTGGTGTGAGTTCTCCTGTCCATCCTATCTGATTTAGAATATAGTATGCCCACTCATACCGGGAGCAGTGCCCAGTGTTTGTCATGTGGTAGATGCCGTATTGTTCGGTTTTGATAAGATCGAGGGATGCCTGAGCAAGATCCTTGGTATACGTTGGTGATGAGATCTGATCATCTACTACGGTGATCTGGTCTCTTTGACTGCTCCATTCAAGAACTTTCTTGACAAAGTTGGAGTTCCCTGCACCGAAAACCCAAGAGACCCGAATAAGAAAATATTTGAGAGCATGCCTCATCACCATCTGCTCGCCAAGAAGTTTGCTCTCTCCATACCGGCTGATTGGATCCGGGGTATCCACAAGGGTATATGGTCTGGATGTTTGGCCATTGAAGATATAATCAGTTGAATAGTGAATGAGCACTGCATCTACCTTGTTCGCAGCGAGAGAAAGATTCTTTGGTCCGAGACCATTCACTAAAAATGCCCGTTCCCAGTCGGTTTCGGCCTGATCTACTGCATTGTATGCTGCACAGTTGATGATAATATCTGGTTTTTGAGTGAAGATATATTCTATAACGGTTTCATATCTAGTGATATCCAAATCCTGTGATCCACAGGGGACTGTATCAGTGTTATTTTTCTGACTAAGCTGGGTGATGTCCTTTCCAAGTTGGCCATGAGCCCCTGTGATAAGGATTTTCATCGAACTACTCCACTGAAAATTGACTAGGTTCATACCTAAAGGGTGATGCCAGTTCACAAAGTCTGGGGTGCCTGGTATCTTTTTCAGAGAGGATGGGCAGATGGATCCCGTTCTCTTTAAGTGGCCAGGATATTTCCAGTGTAGGGTCATTCCATAAAATTCCTGCGTCCCCCTCCGGATAATACCAGTCAGTCACTTTGTACATTACTTCAGTATTGTTATCCAGCACCAAGAACCCGTGAGCAAATCCGGTGGGGACATAGAGCATCTGTGGCGATTGCTCGGAGAGAATGACTCCAATATGCTTTCCAAAGGTTAGAGATCCGATTCTGATGTCAACAACCACATCATAGATTGAACCTTTCAGAACTCTGATGAGTTTTCCCTGTGCATGAGGATGTTGGTAGTGTAGACCACGAAGCACTCCTTTCTGTGACTTGGAATGATTATCCTGTACAAATTCATCTTTTATTCCGGCAGCAGAAAAATCCTTCTTGTTGTAACTCTCAACAAAAAACCCCCTGGGATCAGGGAATAACTGAGGTTCAATCAGGAGGACATCCCCAAGTATTGTTGGGATTATGGTAAGTTTTCCCATATTAATATTCAACCCCGTTTGCAAGATCTATGAGATAATTTCCATATTCTGTTTTCTCAAGGCATTTGGCAAGATTAAGAAGTTGTATTCTATTTATATGTCCTAGTTTATACGCGATTTCTTCGATACAGGCAACATAAAGTCCCTGTCGTTTTTGAATAGTTTCGATGAATTGCGCAGCTTCCAAAAGGGAATCATGGGTTCCGGAATCAAGCCATGCCATTCCCCGACCGAAGAGTTCGACCCTGAGGGTCCCCCTGTTAAGGTATTCCTTGTTCACATCAGTGATTTCTATCTCACCTCGAGCAGAAGGCGCCAATTTTTTTGCGATCTGAACGACATCGTTATCATAGAAATATAATCCCGGAACTGCATAATTTGATTTTGGTTTTTTTGGCTTTTCTTCGATAGAAATCACCTTTCCACCCTGATCAAATTCCACGACTCCAAAAGCATTTGGATCTCTAACATAATATCCAAAGATAGTAGCTCCTGAATTATGAGATCCTGCTCGTTTGAGAATTTCCGAAAAATGCTGCCCATAAAAGATATTATCTCCAAGGATGAGAGCCACCGGATCATTTCCGATAAATGACTCACCCACGATGAATGCATCTGCAAGGCCGCGGGGCGATTCTTGTATGATATACGAGAATGACAGACCTAATTGTGATCCATCCCCGAAGAGTTCCTGATAAAGAGGAAGATCCCGGGGGGTTGATATGATCAGGATTTCCCTGATTCCTGCAAGCATCAGGACAGATAGTGGATAATAAATGAGTGGTTTATCATATATCGGGAGAAGATGCTTGGAGATTGTTTTTGTGAGTGGGTAAAGGCGGGTGCCTGAACCTCCTGCGAGGATTATTCCTTTGGTTATCACATGGCATCAATCCGGTGAGTGGCCTAGTCTCCATAAATATTGGATGAATTCTCTGATAATTCCTTGGGCCTCT
>NZ_DATMYY010000109.1:0-3907 GCF_035560735.1 Methanospirillum sp. | reverse complement strand
CTTCATTACCGATGTGACTATGTGAAGAAAGGAAAAAGAAGGGAGGGATTGAAAAAATTTTGCCGAGACTCAATACCAATTAACCTACAGCCGAACCCACTTGAGCAGTCCGGATAACTGACTGATATGATCCATCGAAGTAGCTGCGAGAGCGAGCGGATCAATCGTAACCGACTCGTCTTCCTGCTCCTGGATGGATGTTACCGCCAGGGCAGCGAACTCCATAAATTCAGAAGCGAGTTTCAGGTACTGACGGTACACCAGGATAGCAGTTATCCCGTTGATCCCCGTTGCACCGCCGAGAAACCTGCTTACAATCTCCCAGATCATAATCTCCCCCCATATTTCACAAAGTCGTGAATCGTCATGTTCCCGGATACGAATCCTGAAGATCTCATCGTGCTGTTTCCAACCACATAAGATCCAAAGGACATCATACCGCCGGTAAGACCAGAACCAGCCACCCGCGAAGTTGCATGCCGTCCCTTACTTAATATCCCCATTAATAGAGTTCAGATTCCGGCTCCCGGTTCAAAACATACTTCGTGAACACACACGCGATGGTGTCAGGAAGAGCAGTAACCCCCCTCCCGGAAACATAATCAGAAACCAGGATCGGACCGGAACTCGTTACAGAGATCGATAATATTATCGAGAAAACTGGATCGTCCTAATAATAAAACCACCAAGGGACAAAAAAGAGAACCAAAAAGAACCGCGGAGCGGTTATAAAAAATTTTTAGAAATCGGTCATAATTCTGAACTGATCGATCTCTTCCTTGTTCAGTTGTTCAAGGAACTCTTCAGCTGCATGATGAACATCCTTGCTTGCGGTGATTGCCCGACCGACAACCAGGATATCAGCACCTGACTTCAGGGCTTCCTTGACTACTGGTACCCGGATACCTCCGGCAGTTGCTACCAGAAGTTTTCCGCCGGCTGCTGCTTTCATCTCTTTGATGTTGCCCCATGCATATGCAGTAGACTCAGCATCAATAGCACGATGAAGTTCTACGATATCAGGCTTGACTGCAAGGCCCTTGATCAGGCTTACTGGATCAGTCACGTTGAGCATATCAATGACTGAGTAGATACCGGTCTTGCGTGCTTCCTCAATTGCTTTCTCAATAGTGCTTGTCGGAGCAAGACCTGACATCACCACTGCATCTGCAGAGGCATCTGCTGCCATCCTTGCCTCAAGGTTCCCGGTGTCAAGAATCTTCATGTCCGCAACGATGAAAGAATTCGGCTTGACGGCCCGAATCTCATTGAGCACATTGAGGCCGAACTTCTTGATGAGTGGCGTTCCAGCCTCAATGATCAAGTGATCATTTTCAGGCAGTGCCGAGAGGACAGATTTCAGTTTGCCAAGATCAACAATATCAAGCGCAACCTGAAGATATGGCGGATCCCACAGCCTTGGAACCTTGAATCCCATAACAGCATGAGCTGCACGGTCCTTCTCATGAATGAGAGTCTTTTCATCAGGGAACTGCTCAAATGCACGGTTCAGAGCAAGTTTGACTGCCCCATAGTTATACCGGTAGATCCTGTTGTAGTCTTTAGCTTCTGGACTCAGAAACGCACTTGCCAGGATGACGAGATCATTAAGATCCTGCCCGGCGAAGACACCTTCCTCGACACAGTCTGCAACAGCCTTAGCGACTGCAGCCTGAACGGGACCAAACATCTGGGTAACCTGGGCACCGGTCTTCAGGGTTACCTTCGGGATAACCAGTGTTGCGGGCTTGGTAAGCAGGTTCGGCCTGATAACCGCGAGAAGAGGGGTGTGTCCTGCTGACAACTGGGAGAGTGAGTTGGCAAACGCTGTACCGACTGGGCCATTCTTATCCCCGATAAGGAGGTCGATATGGGCCAGTTCAGCACCGTCACCTATGAGTGCTTCGCCTATGAGATACATCTGTATTCCTTCCGCGTATATATCAGCGAATGATCTATAAGACACCTGTCGCCAGAAAAAATCATGACAATATCTAGAGATAAATCTGAAAATTACAGAATTAGTTGCAGAGTGGTTTCAAAAACGTGGGGTCGGTGAGATTTGAACTCACGATCGACAGGTCTCTCCGTTATGCTCCCAAGCATCAGTGCTCCAACGGATCATCACTAAATCAGAAGACCCATTTGTCATCATCTGCCGGAATACAAAGACCGCTGGAGCCTGTCGCCATGCCGGACTAGGCCACGACCCCGTGTGCTCGTATAGGTAATTCATCAACTCACTTAAGACTTATGATCATCTATGGCCATACCCTCTGACGCGAGGGATAAATCTCCGCACTGTTTAGTACTATGCAATGGCTGATCAAAAAGCGCCTGAGCTGAGTTACTCATGCGGAACAGCTGACTTCCCGTTGATGGGAGCAACTATCGGAGAGATGCTGGATCAGGTCTGTGCCAGACAACCTGATGTTGAGGCACTAGTAGCGCCATTCCAGAACGTTCGTCTCACCTATCGTCAGTTCAGGAATGAGGTTGACCGTATTGCCCGTGGCCTCATGGCAATGGACATCAACAAAGGTGACCGGGTCGGTATCTGGGCGATGAACTATGCCGAATGGACCATGGTCCAGTTCGCAACCGCGAAGATCGGGGCGATCATGGTGAACATAAATCCCGCATACCGGACATTTGAGCTTGATTATTGCCTGAAGCAGTCAGAGGTTAAATTACTCATACTCCAGGGACGGTTCAAAACCTCAGATTATGTCGGAATGTTTTATGAAGCCTGCCCGGAGGCATATGAATCACGGCCAGGACGGCTTTTATCTGAGAAGTTCCCATTCCTTAAGACAATAATATTCATGGGAGAAATTCCCTACAACGGCATGTACAGCTGGAGTGAACTGCTCAGACGCGGTGAGTCAATAAGCCCAGAGGAACTTGAGGAGCGTGCAGCATCCCTTACCTTCGATGACCCTATCAATATCCAGTATACATCAGGAACAACAGGATACCCCAAGGGAGTTGTTCTCACCCATCATGGAGTGATGAACAACGGGTACATGATCGGGAAGGGTATGGGCTTTACTGAAAAAGACCGGCTCTGCATCCCGGTTCCCTTTTATCACTGCTTTGGAATGGTTCTCTCAAATATGGCATGTACAACAAACGGAGCAACGATGGTTATTCCAGCCCCGACATTTGATCCTGAAGAGGTTCTCAAGACCATTGAAGCAGAACGGTGCACTGCGGTCCATGGAGTGCCCACCATGTTTATCGCTGAACTGCGGCACCCTGAATTTGCCAAGTATGATCTCAGATCACTCAGAACCGGGATCATGGCTGGATCGCCATGTCCAATCGAGGTCATGAAAGAGGTATCTACCAAGATGCACATGTCAGAAGTAGTCATCGTCTACGGGCAGACTGAGACCTCACCAGGTGTAACCATGACCACCACTAAAGATCCCATAGAAAAGCGGGTTACAACAGTGGGCCGTGTTTTTCCACATACAGAACTTAAGATCGTGGATCCAGAGACCAAAAAAATTGTCCAGAAAGGAGAGATTGGGGAGATCTGTGCCAGGGGATACATGGCAATGCGGTGTTACTACAACAACCCGACAGCCACCCGGCAGATCAAGGACGATAACGGATGGATACACACCGGAGATCTGGGCTCATTCGATAAGGAAGGGTATGTGCATATCGAAGGAAGACTCAAAGACATGGTTATCCGTGGCGGTGAGAATATTTACCCACGCGAGATTGAGGAGTTCCTGCATCAACATCCGAAGATTGCTGACGTGTACGTGATCGGTGTGCCTGATGAGAAATATGGTGAGGAACTAATGGCATGGATCGTACTTGAAAAAGATGCTGCCCTGACTGAACAGGAGGTCAAAGAGTACTGCACAGGAAAGATTGCCAGATATAAAATACC
>NZ_DATMYY010000108.1:0-3609 GCF_035560735.1 Methanospirillum sp. | reverse complement strand
GGTTTTCCATGTCGCATGAATTTGGGAATTAGGCCATCATCCCCCTGGTTTTTACCTTGCTTCAGAATGCAGTAGGATGATTCATCTCCTGGCTACCTATTCCATATTGTTTCTGAAGGAATACTCTGACCTTCTCAGATTCTACCCATCCCTGATCGAGTTCACTGATGAACTCATCGATATTCTGAACCACTGAATGAACTACTTCTGTTCTCTCCCCACAACATTCTTCACAGGTAGAAACGATGATGGCAAGGGGATTTCTGATTTTGTCCCCAATTGTTGCCATCTGATAGATATTTCTGTTGATCTGGGAAAGAGCACGTGAGAGTTCATTCATCGCCCTTTTCCTGACTGTGATATCCCTGCAGACAGACAGGCACAGCCCGGTCCCATTTTCATAATACAGGTGTGCATTGATCTCAACCGGTATCACTGTGCTATCTTTTGCCACCTGTTCTCCTTCAAAAGAGGTAACTCTCGGTGTTTCAGCATCAGGTTGCATCTCACTGTATCGTGTAGAAGATTCCGAAGTTTCAATATCTGAAATCTTTTTTTCAAGCATCTCTTCACGAGAGTACCCAAGCCGTTTGCATGCTACTGTGTTCACTTCAAGGATCCTGCCAGGCTCACCTGAAGGAAGTATTTCGTGGAGGATGATTGCATCGTTCACATTCTCAAACAGGCTCCTGTACCGCTCTTCTGATCTGCGAAGGGCTTTGTTCAACTCTTCGAGTTCGATAAGTTTCTTTTCAAGCTGATGAAACAGTCGGCTGTTATGCTCTGAAAGATACTGTTCTTCTTTCATGAGAGCAGGATCTGAAGAAAATCCTGACAGTTCGGGGTACTCAGCAATCAGTCCTTTTATTATATTGATGAATTCAGAGGGATCTGTGGGTTTGAGAATATACCGGTCAGCTCCCAGGCGGAATGCGAACTCCTGGTCTTTTTCCTCAGTGTATGCAGCAGTGTAGAAGACAAATGGAATGTGTTTATACGCTGGATTGCTTTTGATCTCTCTACAAAACTGAAAACCATCCATTCTTGGGTAAAGCACATCTGATATGATGAGATCGATCCTTCCAGCCTGCACCTTCTCAAAGGCATCAATTCCATCTACTGCAGAAACGACCTCAAGTCCATTCCCTTCAAGAATTTTTTCGAGCAGGTACCTGTTGATGTATTGATCATCCACAACAAGCACTCTCATCAGGTCTCCTCCTTGGGAAAATACTGCCCAATCTGATCGAGAAACGTGACCGGGTTGATAGGTTTCTCGATGTAATCATTCACTCCTGCAGCCATGGCCTTTTCACGGTCACCAGCCATGGCATAAGATGTCACAGCTATAATGGGAATGGAGGTGAGATCAGGTGAACTTCTGATCCGCTGAGCGATCTCGTATCCGTCCATTCCCGGGAGTTGGATGTCAAGAAGAATAATGTCAGGATCTGCCTCTTTTGCAAGCTGAATCCCCTCCTCTCCATCTCTTGCTTCTATTACATTATGTCCTTTTGATTTGAGGAGAAAGTGCATCAGGTACATATTCTGCTCGTTATCTTCGATAACGAGAATTTTAAAGCACATATTCTTCTCCCTTTTGAGTTGGAAGGAGTATGGTGAACACACTACCCTCCCCTATGGTACTCTGTACCGTAATGTCTCCTCCGTGAAGTTCAACAAGTTTTTTGGTGATGGATAGTCCGAGACCTGTCCCTTCATGCTTTCGTGTTGTCCCTGTATCTATCTGATGGAATGGTCTGAATATGGTATTAAGATCCTCTTTAGTTATCCCAATTCCGGTATCTTCCACAGATATCTCTACGTGGTCAGACAGATCTCTGGTTGTTATTAAAATAGTTCCGGTCTCAGTGAATTTAATAGCATTACTGATTAGATTCATGATAACCTGTTCAAGCCTTCTTTTATCCCCGATAATTATCCCGTGAGTTAATACTGGTTCGTTTACTATTACATGCAGCCCTTTTTCTGCTGCTATCGGTTGCATGGTCTTCACCACCGATTTAATTGATGATGATAAATCAACCGGTTCATGTGCAATCTTTAGTTCACCAGCCTCTATCTTTGAGATATCAAGGACATCATTTATGAGATCCAAAAGATGTCTGGCACTATACTGAACAAGTCCAAGTTGTTTCTCCTGTTCACCGTTCAGTGGACCGGCAAGCCCCTGCAAAAGAATTCCAGTAAACCCAATGATGGAGTTGAGAGGTGTTCTGAGTTCATGTGACATTGTCGCAAGAAAAGCAGATTTTAACCGGTCTGCATCCTCAGCCCGTTCTTTGGCATGTAACAGGTTTTTGTTTGCCTCTTCGAGCTGGAGTGTCCGTTCTTTGACAATCTCACTCAGGTGATCCCGATATTGTGACAACTCGTCGATAGCCATCTGTCGTGCATCCTCTTTCACCTGGATTGTCGTGATCATGGTACTGAATGAGTGGGCTAATTCACCGATCTCCCCTCCTGTATCTGTCGTGATCTCCTGATTCAGGTCTCCGGTCTCTGTTATTCTGCGTGCGACAGTGGTGAGTGTGGAGATTGGATTGATGACTGTGCGATCGAGAATTATCATTGTGAGTAGACTGAGCAGGATCAGTGCAATGAACACAAAAATGAGGATGGTAATGATGGAATCGAACATCTCCCTCTCGATCTGTGAGAATGGAATTACAACGGCGTACTTCCACCCAAGATGCGGAGATGTATAATAGATTAGGTATGAATCAGGAAGAGATATCATTCCTTCTGCTGATTGCAAAAATGTCTGCGCTTGATTCCCGGTAACCTGGCTGATATTCTTGAAGATAAGCGAGGGATCTTTAGCAGCAAGGATAGTCCCTGTCTCATTAACCAAAATAATCTTTACATCTCTCCCGAAATCAAATTCGGTCATGTATTTGGTTAAATCAACAAGGGTAATATCTGCACCAATTACACCATATACTGATCCGTTAGGATACGTCAACGCAGATACTATCCCGATATTTAGATCCGGAGAAGTTACCGACTGGTAAGGGTCAGTTATCATGACCTCTCCGGGATGTTCCTTTGCCAAGATGTACCAGGGTCTTGTCCTTGGATCATAAGCCGTTGAATTCGGACGTGGGTGCGATCTGACAAATGTACCGGTTTCTCTTCCCATGTATGCAGAATTGACCACCGGATGAGTTAATCTGAATGAGTTTAACTCATTGATTATAACCTGTTCATGTGTGGTGATTGAGTAATGAAATGTCTCTTCTGATGCATTGAGAAACGATGTGAAACCGGTATCATCAGGATACCTCACATCCTCATCGTCTTTGAGTTGCCTTACATCATTCTCAAGTTCACTGATGAAATTAAAGAGAGCAAAATCAATGTGTTTGAGTTGGTTTGTTGTATCAGTCTGAATCCTTCCAAGATTCTTCTCATGCAGTGAAGATGGCAGCAGTATTCCGACACAGATCAAAACGAGGATCATGATGCAAAAGTACAGAAGCAGAACCTTGGATCTGAGTTTCATTTATTCGGGATGTCTCCCAATAGTATTTATTAATTCCGAAATCTGTAATTCAACCATTTTCTGGCTTCTGTTCTGCCATAGGG
>NZ_DATMYY010000107.1:0-2821 GCF_035560735.1 Methanospirillum sp. | reverse complement strand
CGTACAACGGAATCTTCTGTCCCTACGAACGGGTTGGTTCTGATTGCAAGTGAGAACAGATATGGATAATCTGCCTTGAGGTACTCAAGATACGAGAGCCATACCGGAATTATTCGGGAATATATGCGGGTAATGTCACCTGAAAGATGGTACATATCGCTTTCAGGAAGATCAGCACAACTGCCCCGGTGTTTTAATTCATCAGTCAGATGAAACACTGCCAGCAATACTTCAGTGAATGATTCATGCTCTAAAAGGAGGGGATTTTCCAGTAGCCTGACAAGAAAATCTTCTTTCTTGATGAGCATGTCTCGAACTGAGATCAGATCATTGCTAAAGAACTGAATTTTATATGGTGCCTTTAATGCCTCTTTTTTCTTGCTGGCATACATAGAATGGCTCCAGGTTTCCAGAGATAAATAGAACACGTTTTTTTGCTTAAAATCAAGGTCACGGGTAGAGAAAAACCTCATAAGAGGAACTCCGATCTCTGAAAAGAATAAACCAATAACCATATTGAGTTTATTGAGCTTGCTCTTTCTGGCCTGCCTTTCCAGCAACTGGTGAAGAATAAGGGTGACGAGAAGGGCCTCTATCGGGAGAAAGGCAAGATCCTGGAGAGTATAAAAAGCGATTTGGTGAAGATCATGAAATACTATGTAATGGAGAGAAAAGAGAGCTAACGAGGAGAAGAGGAGACCTATTGCAAACACAATTAACCAGTTCTTATTGGATGTCATGTACGTACATCAGGGTTCAAAATTATGTTTCTTTCGATTTTTTATTGGAAGAATACTCGGATAATAGCATTTTAGGTGAAAAAATACGCTAACCGGGCAGATCCGATCATACCAAAGACAGAGGAGATACACATAATCCCACTGCCGCCAGGATAATGCCGGTAAAACGGGTAAGCAGAACTGTCAGATATAGTAGATCTCAAACCCTGATATCAGATCATTCCAGGCCAGTATACATATCACGACCCCGTTCAATAAGGGAACTATCAAGCTCCATCAAGGGTTCCGGATATGGAGCAAAATAGGTTTGACTACTGAGATATGTATTAGTATACTTGATTATCCAGATCAGGAGCATCTTTTTAAGAGCAGATATCGGGAGATTCCCATTCCGGTAATCCTCGACGCTATTCAGGAAAAAAGTCTTCTCATCAGGTGAGAGTTCATCTGAAAAATAACCCATTGCATGGTGAAGGACATTAATGTGGGAGGTATACCGGGCAGGGTTTTTTGTTCCTTCAATCAGACTACGCCGGTATAGGGCAATCATTTCACTAATAGAAAGATTATTCCTGTTTGCAGCAACATTGCCCAGGGTTTTCACGGTTGCCTGACTATATGCCATCAGAGCCAGTTTATTCTGGGCATGAAACCGGGTGAGCCCTGTGAGTGAAGGATTTTTCAGAACATTGTCCAGATCTGAAAGCATAAAAATCCTGGTAAGAAAATGATCCCTGACCCGGGTGTTTCGAATTCGTCCTTCATCCTCTATGGGATAGCCGGCAAATGTATCGAGAACCATTCTGCCAAAAAATCCGGCCCCTTTCCCGATGGCAGCAGACTTTTCAGTAGTAGCATAAATATTCACTCCAGATATGCCAGAAGTGGGTGATCTAAACTTGAGGAGAAACCCGTCAACAAGAGGAAGGTTTTGAAGATATGAAGAACAGAAAGTATTCATCCGGTCTGTCAGGTCAACCCCGGTGGAAGGCTGAATCAGATGATCATCTCCATCAATTCTGACTATTCGGATGGTATCTCTTGGAATCCCAAGGCCTATCTCAACTTCAGGACACACCGGAATGAATGAAACATATGGTTTCATCATCTCAACTTCATGACTTGAGATCATGTCCCCGTTGTATCTCACTGCATCAAATCCGATACAACGGCTGATCAAAACAACCGGTTTATTGAATATTCGTTTACTGACGGTCATATTTCCCCTGATATTAACGAGGATACTTGAGGTATTAAATCCACTGAACGATCTAAAAATGAATACTATACTATTCTATTCAGACTCACAAATCAGAAAAATTCGCCATGGGCAGGAGATATCGGTGATGATAATTGACCGGCCCTTCTTCAAAACTATGTATAAGCCACTGGTCATTGAAATATGGAAAATGAAGGAACTCAAGAAGAATTAGCCGTTTTTAAGGGCGATTATATCTTTCACACCAACCAGTTTCCAGACTGATGAGCGTTCTTCACGGATGATCACTTCAGGCTCATCCTGAGAAGAATGGCCAAATGCCGTGAGCACCCGTGATGAAAGGTGATTTGTCTTAATCATGTCAACAAACTGTTCCCGGACCCTCAATTTATGGGATGGATCCTTAACTTCCTCAAGAAATCCCTGCAGGCTTACAAACGTAAAGGCAGATAAATCAGAGGAGTACTCCTCAATCTCTACAGATACTTTTGGATCCTGTTTGAAATATTCCATTTTACGTCCGTAGTTAGAAGACAGAAAATAGAGGTATCTGCCGTCAAAGACATACATAAATGGAGCAATGTATGGATGTTCAGATCCCTTAAACGCTATTCTGGATACATATTGGCGTTTAATAAGGGCATCATACTCTTCCTTAGGCATTTTAGGGATTTTTTGAGGCTCCATTCTCATAATACTCAATATGATCATCATCAGCCCATGGATAAATACCCATTGATGTAATCAGGAACCATTGTGAGGACACCCACCTGGATAATAAAATCTTGTGACAGTGAAATCCCTACGAACTGATAAATGAAGCATATTTTAAGGGATATTCAAGCGTTCAAATGAATTAAGG
>NZ_DATMYY010000106.1:0-4939 GCF_035560735.1 Methanospirillum sp. | reverse complement strand
GAACTAATGTAACAATGCCCGGATCAAAGGTCGATCTGTCATCTATGAATAATCCATCATATCCAATTCCAACACTTAATGCCTATAGCAGAGTATTTGCACTTGAGATCCAGCAGACTGATCTTGTAATCAGGGGAAAAGAAAACAGGTCAGTAGAACTGATCACTCCTTCAGGAGCCCACATTGCAAAAATATACTGCTGTGGGGCCCTAACAGAGGTAAACAAAAGTGGAAAGAACGGTTGGATAATCAGAGTTGCTGACCCGACCGGGGTATTTGTTCTATCCATAAAGGCAAGAACACCAGATTTAATTGAAACTCTGGATTCACTTTCTCCGCCGACATTTGTATCAGTTACTGCAATAATTGAAACCGACACGACTCCTGGAGAAGCAGGTTTCAGGCTGGTACTTGAAACAATTCACCAGTCAGATCGTCAGGCCCGCGATCAATGGATTTTAAGGACGTCGCGAATCACACTGGACAGGCTGAAACGGGTTGCTGATCTTCTTGCAGGAGGAAACCCTAGTGCTGAAGAACGAAAGTTCATGACAAGATACGGGACCAGTCTACGACAACTCAAAGTCCTTTCTGGAATCGTTGAACGTGCAACAAGTCAGGTTAAAAACCAAGAAGAGCAGACTGAAAGTGCAGACACCGAATCTTCAACAGAAAATAATGTCGGTGAAACTGTGTTAAAACTCATCAAACAACATTCAGGGCCAAGAGGAATATCAATACAGGAACTGACTGGCTTTGCACAGAAGGAAGAAATTCCCGAGACACTTTTGCTCGATACAATCCGGGCTTTAATTGTAGAGGATGAGTTATACCAGCCATCTTCAGGTTTTATAAAAATTCTCTGATTTAGCTCATGGAGATCGAGTACTATCCATCCGGCCCGGCAATTCAGATAACGGGGGATCAGCGAATACTGGTAGTAGCAGATCTTCATATGGGCATAGAATCTGATCTAAGGCTTCATGGGGTACACCTGCAAAGCAGAGGTGCAGAACGGATTGAAAGACTAAATGCCCTGGTAAAAGAGATCTCTCCTGATATTATCCTGCTGCTTGGTGATGTAAAACACCGGGTACCCGGGACCTCCTGGCAGGAGTTTCGCGAACTACCATCACTTTTTTCTAATCTCCGAAAGCACACAATTATTAAAGTGACTCCTGGAAATCACGATCCTGGAATTGAAGAATTCTTAAAACCAGAAGAACTTCTTCCAAAAGAAGGCTCAATTCTAGATGGTATCGGAGTTATGCATGGACATACCCGTCCTGATCCGTCACTTGCGGGTCACCTGATTGTGGCAGGCCATCACCACCCAGTTGTATCATTATCTGATGAAGTGGGTATTGCACTCAGATCTCCATGTTACGTCCTTGCTGAACTGCGCAAAGAAGTATTTGAAATACCACCATCTGAAGATCTACAGACACGTGTACTGATGGTACCTGCATTCAATGAATTCTCGGGGTACGGAATCGAGAAAACTTTTAGAAAACCATTCTCACCCATCTCACGTGCAGTTGTTACCGAGACTGGAGAGTGTCTTCTTGCTGATGGCACATATGGCGGTGACCTCTCTTCAGTAATCAGACATGAGCACACAGACTGTACTTGATCCACGAGTCGTCGCTTGTATATCTGAGCGTGGATTTGATGAATTTTCAGAAGTCCAGCAACGTGCCATACCAAAGGTGCTAGCCGGAGAGCATCTTCTCCTGATTGCCCCTACGGGAACCGGTAAGACAGAAAGTGCAATGATCCCGGTATTCAACCAGATGCTTTCAGCTGGTGCGGGTGGAGGGAAGGGATTTACCACACTCTATATCACACCACTCAGGTCTTTGAACCGGGACATTCTTCGCAGAATGGAATGGTGGTGCAGCAGGCTCGGGTTCACGGTAGGTGTCAGGCATGGAGATACTACCCAGAGTGAACGGAGAAAACAAACTCTTTCCCCTCCTGATCTTCTGGTTACAACACCTGAAACCCTTCAGGCTATCTATATGGGCAGACGCCTGCGTGAACATCTGAAACAAGTACAATTTGTAATTCTTGATGAGATTCACGATCTCGCTGGAACCAAACGGGGAGCCCAGATGAGTATGGCACTAGAACGCCTGGTGCCATACGCAGGAGAATTCCAGCGTATCGGTCTCTCGGCAACGGTTGGAAACCCAGAAGAAGTTGCCCGGTTCATGACCGGCAGACGACCCTACACCATCGTTGAAGTTCCGGTCACAAAACACATTGCAATCACGGTAGAACTCACTGGTGAAAAGTTTGAGGATCAGGTAAAACTCATCAGAAAGCACATAAAAGAAGGTCCGCCAACACTAATTTTTGTCAATACACGTGCAACTGCTGAATCACTCGGGATGAATCTCCTCAAAGATGGTGGAATTGATGTGCACCACGGTTCTCTCTCTCGAGACGTTAGGATAGAGGCTGAAGAACGTTTTAAAAATGGTGAAATCAGGGCACTTATCTGCACGTCCTCAATGGAACTTGGAATCGATATCGGTCATGTTGATCACGTGATCCAGTTTGGTTCCCCCCGGGAGGTCAGCCGGTTGGTTCAGAGAGTTGGCAGGGCTGGACATCAGATAGGAAAGATATCCAGGGGTACCATCATTGCCAGCGGATTTGATGAACTTGCTGAATCACTGGTGATCACTAGACGGGCTCTTGCCGGACAGGTCGAAGAAGTGGTCCCGACTTACCAGGCTGGTGATGCAATTGCAAATCAGATAGCGGCGATGGCTGTCGAGTATGGAGAGATTTCAACTGATGATATCATCTCAATTCTTTCTGGATCATCCATCTCTCTGGATGCTGAATCAGTAGTCCCGGGAATAATCTCACAACTGGCAGAACATTATATCCTGAGACGGGATGGAGGCAGGGTTATTACAACCGGCAGGGCCCGCAAGTATCTCTCCAATAATCTCTCGATGATCCCTGATGAACGTAAATTCCCCATCTACGATATGGTTTCAAGGCGTACAGTCGGATCTCTCGATGAATCATTCGTTGTTACCTATCTGCATACAGGTGCAGTGTTCATTGCCCGGGGCCACCTCTGGCGGGTTCTTGAGATGGAAGAGGGAAAGATCACCGTAGAACCGGCAAAGAGTGCAGAAGGCGAATTACCATCGTGGGAAGGAGAGCAGATCCCTGTTCCCTTTGCCGTTGCACGTGAGGTTGGTGCTCTCAGACGAACCCGGCAATTCAGTGATTACTCTTCAGATCAGGTAGTAACCAGATACGCAGAAGCATACCTTGTTGCGGTAGAAAATAACCGTGGAATCATTCCGACTGACGAGATTATTACTATAGAGCAGATCCCTGAGGGTATTGTTATTAACCTCTGTGCCGGTCATCAGACAAATGAAGCATTCGGCAGGGTTATTTCAATCCTAATTTCAGCACGTTGGGGAACTACCGTTGGAATCGAACTTGATGCATACCGGATTCTTCTCAGACTTCCTAGAGAAGTAGTTGCAGGTGATGTGCAAGAGATTATTCAGGGATTAGATCCTGAACATCTCCGGGCAATTCTGGAAGTTGCTCTCAAACGGACATCTCTCTTTAAGTGGAAACTCGTGCAGATCGCAAAAAAATTTGGAGCGATTGATGCGGATGCAGATTACGAACGTCTGAGTATGCACAGACTTGGTGAACTCCTCTCAATGCCTGCAATTCAGGCTGAAACATATCGTGAACTCTTCACACGGTACATGGACGTAACTCATGCAGCAGAAATTGTAAATGGCATAAAAGAAGGATCAATCAATATAGTGCTTGGTCCACCGAGTATGATCGGAGCTTCGGGGATCTTCTCTCATCGCGATCAAATACCACCACCCACAGCTGATCAGGCCGTTATATCCACAATCAAACATAGACTGGCGAAACAGGAGGTGATCCTTACCTGCATGAACTGTAGAAAATGGAAGGTCAGAACCGTTGTTGACAGGGTTCCAGAACACCCGGTTTGTGGGCATTGTAATGCTAAACTCATTGCAGCACTCAAACCATATGAAGAGGAGCAGTACAGTATTGCAAACAAAAAGACCAAGAATACCCAGGAGAAGGAGATAGAGCGTCGCCTTATCAAAAACGCAAATATTGTGCTTTCTAGCGGGAAAAAGGCAGTTCTTGTTCTTGCAGCCAAAGGGGTCGGCCCAGATACAGCGTCCCGGATTCTGGCAACCTGGACAGATGGTGACTCACTGTATCGTGAAATCTTAAAAGCCGAACGAAACTTTATCAGAACTCACAAGTTCTGGCAATCATAAATAAAGAGAATAGAACCCGGCTAGCCGGTCACATTATGCTACCAAGCTTCTGCTCGAGGAAGGCAAGTCCACGCTTGATATCTTCCATGTTTTTTCCTCCGGTCAGAATGATCTTTCCAGAAGAAAAGAGCAGTGCAACGATCTTGGGATCTGCAATACGATATACAAGACCCGGGAACTGTTCAGGTTCATATTCGATATTTTCTAGGCTGAGAGTCATGACCACTTTGTTAAGGTTGATCTTGTTGCCGATATCATATGAACAGACGATGTTGGTTACTGCCACTCGTGGTTCATCATAACAGGCGATACCTGCCTCTTTCATCTTTCCGATGATTAATTTAAGTCCGACTTCAAGCGAATTGTTATCTCTGATACCGGTCAGAACCACTTTTCCTGAAGAAAAAATAAGTGATGCGATCTTTGGGTTCTCCATCCGGTATACGGCTCCGGGGAAACGCTTTGTATTGAGTTCACAGTTCTCGATATTATTGGAGATCACCTCAAGATCAATTGAATCAGCGATTGCCCCTGAAGCAACTATATTTTCGATCTTCAGGGATTCGTATTGTTTCTCTTCCATTGCAGATATGATGGGGTCTGACATATCATAATACTAATGG
>NZ_DATMYY010000105.1:0-7214 GCF_035560735.1 Methanospirillum sp. | reverse complement strand
ATATTATTCATGAGATCACTATCCTTTCCGGAAGGAACAGAAGTGGTGTTCCTGAAGGATTTGATGAGATCCGTATAAAGCCAGGAGATACTATATCCATTGTCGGTCCAACTGGTTCTGGAAAAAGTGCTCTCATCAATGATATCGAAATATTCGCTAACCGGGACACTGTTACGGGTAGAAAAATCCTGATAAACGGATCAATACCTCCGGAATATTTTGTCAGAGATCCTGCAAGAAAACCTGTTGCCATGATCACTCAGAATACCCGCTGTCTCTGTGATCTGTCAGTAGAGGATTTTCTCCTGATGCATACCAAGTCACGGGGTTATCAGGGACACGATCTTGTTGATACAACAATTTCTCTGGCAAATCAGTTCACCGGAGAACCAATACGCAGGAATGTCAGAATGACCCAGTTATCTGGGGGGCAGACCCGTTCACTGATGGTGGCTGATGCCATCCTCATTTCAAATACCCCGATTATTCTGCTGGATGAGGTTGAAAACGCAGGAATATTCAAAGATCGGGTAATTGAGGCGTTACGCAGATATCACAAAGCTCTCCTCTTTGTAACACATGATCCACTGGTTTCTCTCCTCTCAGACAGGCGGATTGTTATGCAGGATGGTGCAGTTGTAAAAGTTCTTACACCGAATGGTTCAGAGCAGTCCGCACTCAAACAAATGCTTGCATACGATGCTGCCATCGCCCGCGTACGAGAGATGATCAGGGCTGGCGAACTTATTACAAAAGCGGTACCGGCCTGAAATGCGGTTAATAATAGTTGCCGGCCCCCCATCGACAGGAAAGACCGCTGTAATCAAACAGATCATCAGGTCAATGCCTGATCACCGGTTCTCGTACCTGAAGATTGATGTGGTAGTGGCTACTGAAGATGAAGAACTCGCAGCCGAGTTTAGTATTCCAACAAAAAAAGTATACTCCGGTGATCTTTGCCCTGATCATGCTGGAATCATGGTGATGGATGATGCAATCTCCTGGGCCTCTGATCAGAAAACTGATTTTCTTATCGTTGAAAGTGCGGGCCTCTGTCTCAGATGCACACCATATACAACCCAGTCACTTGGCATCGTAGTCCTTTCGGCAATATCAGGCATTCATTCACCTGTCAAGATGGCACCGATGATTGCCCTTGCTGATATCGCTGTTGTAACAAGGATAGATCTCGTAACCCAGGCAGAAAAAGAGGTATTCAGAGAGAAGATCAAGTCCATCAGCCAAGGTATAGAAATCGTTGAGACAAATGCCATTCAGGGAACCGGTCTTCGGTTCCTGATCAGAGCGATAAGTGAAGGTCCGGAAATTACTGATTCCAAGGCTATCACACTTAGAGGGATTCCGCCACTTGGGGTCTGTACCGTCTGTATCGGAAAAACATCTATCGGCTGGCAGAATCATTTTGGTGTTATCAGAAAACTTGACGAGGCCGATTACCTCTTCAGAGGTGAGTAACCTGACCGGATGCACGGATCATGCTGATCATCAGAATACCACAATTATTTCAAACTGGACTCCGCCAGGACGGGATTGTGGGGCGTGTGGACACGATTCATGTATAGCGTTTATGAATGAGGTTTCTACAGGAAATGGGATAGTTACAGATTGTCCTTTTTATAATGCTGAATCAGAAGCCAGATCCCATGAGCAATATGCTGGAAATATACCTCCTGCCAGAAATCTGGATCATATACCTGATCAGGACATTCTAGGAAATCCGCTGGACTTCATTCTCATTCCACTCCCTGGAGAATTATCCGCACGAAAATTTCTGCTCCCGTTCAGACCTGACATGGTTGAACGGTGGGACATCAAGCCCGGTGATATCATAACCGGAAGACCGATGGGAGCAGGTTGTCCGGTCCAGCATGTCGTGCAGGTAATTTCTGCAAGCAAAGTATCAGGCCTTATAACTGGCCACGTAGTCGGGCCTTCCTTTTCCCGGGGACGTGAGGTTAAAGATCTGGAAGCATATCACATGATAGGATTTGAAGGAATTGCTGTTCCATCATTGAATGAACCTGTCTTTGGAAAACGGATGAGATTTCTTCCCGGATTCTGTATGATGAATATCGGACATACCGGAGTTGTAAATATGATCATGGTCACGAAAAATGGCCTCCATGTCAGGGTTGAGGATATCAGGATATAATGACCAGACTGGAAGAGATCTGTGAGCGGATCAGAAATAAGAGTGCTATCGTTCTTACTGCCAGTGAATTCAAGAAACAGATCTCTGACAGGGGACCGGATGAACTTATAAAAGAAGTTGATGTGGTTACCTGCGGAACCTGCGGTGTTATGTCAGGTACCTATGCAGTCCTTTCGGTTCCTGTAGCCTCGCCAGGATCATTTCTCAGGGCAGACACAGTGACCCTGAACGGGGTTCCGGCCATACCTGGGCCATGTCCGAATGAACGGCTCGGACTTGTTGACCTCATTGTTTATGGAACTGCCCATGCTTCTTCATCATATGGTGGCGGACATCTGTTTAGGGATATCATTGCAAATCATGAGATTCACGTTGATGTAACTGCCGGAGGAAAAGATTTTCAAGCACACGTATGCGGACATGATCTGCCTCATGCCCGCCTTTTCACGACCCGGAGTGCATTTAAAAATTATACCGCCATTATCAACAGATCAGATAAACCTGAACACACGATTTTCTCGGCACTTCCTCTTGAAGGAGAGAGCAGGGAGGCAACGGTTTCAGGTTGTGGAGAAATAAATCCGATTGAAAATGACCCAACACTCCGTTTTCTCACTCCAGGAACACAAATTCTGGTTAATGGAGGAGCAGGATTCATCATAGGTCAGGGAACACGGACCAGCGGAGCCCGTCCAAATATCGCGGTCCATGGAGAAATGATCTCCATGGATCCTGATTTTTGTGGCGGATTTCTCACTTCAGCAGGACCGGAATGTCTGACCAGCATTGGAACAGCCATCCCACTCGTTGATGAACAAGTAATTAATTCCCTCATGATACGGGACGCAGACATCCCGATGCCTGTGATGGATATCGCAAACAGGCAGCAGGTATCATGCAGTTCATATGACAGGGTCTGGACCGGAACAGCGGTAGAATTCACGTATCATCCTAACAACTGCATTAACTGCGATCCCTGCCTGATTCACAATATCTGCCCGGTTCAAGCGATTACTGGTACAGGTGAGATCGATTATTCACGTTGCTTCACCTGCGGTACCTGTGTACATCTCTGCAAAGGTACTGCGTATTCAGGGAATTTGGGAACTCTCAATTTACCTGAAGGAGACATTCCAATCGTGCTCAGACAATCAGACCGGCGAAGAGGAGAAAAACTCTGCCAAAAAACAAAAGAGATGATCCTGAAAGGGGAGTTGCAGATATGAATTCAGACTCCTATCATCTGGTCTGTCCAAAATGTGGTACCAGGTTTGATGATGCATACCAGTTGGCCTGCCCGTCTGGATGTAATGCTCTCATCATAGCAAAATACTCAGCACAACAACTGACAGTCCGGGATCTTCCAGGAATGTTTAGATATTCTGACTGGCTCCCGGTGAAAGGACATCTTGCCACAAAATCAGCTCCCATCTGTTATCAGAGTTCAGGTCTTGCAAATGAACTTGGATTAAATAACCTCTGGATAGCATTTGCCGGTTTCTGGCCTGAACGTGAGGCTTATGTTACGAGTGGGTCATTCAAAGAATTTGAAGCACTTCCCACGATGGTACGACTGGCTGAGCGGGCGAAAGGAGTGATCCTGGTTGCATCAGCAGGAAATACCGGCCGGGCTTTTGCTGAAGTTTCATCAAAAATTGGAAAGCCTGTAATTATAGTTGTACCAGCAAAAGCCAGGGAACGAATCTGGACAAGTACCCCGGCAGACCATCTGCTCCTTGTCACCATAGATGGCGACTATACCGATGCTATCAATCTCGGGAACAATCTCTGTTCCCTTCCCGGGATTTATCCAGAGGGAGGAGCAAAAAATATTGCACGCCGGGATGGAATGGGGACCATGATGCTTGAAGGAACAATGGCCATCAAGCATCTTCCTGACTGGTACATTCAGGCTGTTGGTAGTGGAACCGGAGGGATAGCAGCATGGGAAGCATCTAGGAGACTTGTCGCAGATGGAAGATTTGGACCAGACCTTCCCCGTTTACTTTTGATACAAAATGATCCTTTTACTCCCATGGTTCATGCATTTCAGGATGGAAGACGTGATCTCATTCATGATGACATGATAAATCCTAAAGAAGCCATCCCAAAAGTTCATGCCGATGTGCTTACCAACCGGGCACCTCCATACGGGATATCAGGTGGAGTGTACGATGCTCTGATGGCAACAAATGGAATGATGACAACTGCGACAACTGATGAAGCCATCAAAGCAGGTGATCTGTTCAGAAAGACTGAAGGAATTGACCTTGACCCAGCTGCAGCGGTCTGTGTGGGTGGACTTATAAAAGCAGTAAAATCCGGAGTAATCAAGCCAGACGAAAAGATTCTGCTTGCAATAACCGGAGGGGGATATGAAAGAATCCATAGAGAACTTTCAATTCATATACACACACCGGATTTTGAAGTTGATCAGAATACAAACAATGAAGAATTGATGAATTCAGTTAGAGAATGGGTGAGCAGGTATGTATGAAGAGCAGGTAGCTGAACTGCTGCACAACGAGGGGATAGAATTTGTAGTTTCACTTCCCTGTGACAGGACAAAGGATCTCTGTATGATCCTTGAAGATGAATTCAGGTACGTTACTATCTCACGGGAAGAAGACGGTGTAGGAATCTGCTCCGGGATTTCTCTCATGAACTCTCGCAGTGTTCTGCAGATGCAGAGTTCGGGACTTGGAAACTCACTCAATGCCCTCATGACACTCCCGGCGTTATATGGATTGCCTCTGCCTATTTTAGCCAGCTGGCGAGGATATTTCCAGGAAAAGATAGCAGCTCAGATACCATTCAATGAAAAAATTCCTGAACTTTTAACTCTCTACAATATTGCTTTTACCCCGGTTCTCACTCCTGCGGATATTCCCAAAATTCAAGAAGTAATCACAGATGCATTCATTAACCACCGACCCCATGTTGCCCTGATATCGCCACAGGTTTGGGAAGGGCAAGCTCCTGCAAAACGATGTGAATTCAAGTCACGGGAGAGAGAGACGAGCCTTACATATTCTGGTAAATTCAGAAAACCAGAGATGAAAAGGGCTGATGCAATCAGGGTTATTGCATCTCTGCTCAATGATGAATATGTAATCTCAAATATCGGGGTTCCTTCAAAAGAACTTCATGCAGCCAGGGACCGGGATAGAAATTTCTACATGCTTGGATCGTACACTCAGGCATCACCGATTGGACTTGGAGTAGCACTGGCAACCAAAGACAAGGTTGTTGTTCTTGATGGTGATGGAAGTCTGCTGGGAACTGCCATTCTTCCAGTGGTATCTGCAACAAAACCTGATAACCTGACTATCATATGCCTGGACAATGGAGTATATGGTAGCACCGGTGACCAGTGTTCTCCTGCATATCAGACGATTGATTTAGAACTTGTTGCCCGGGCTAGTGGTTTTACTCATACCCAAAAGGTACATTCAGCAGATGAACTCACGAGTGCATGGAATCATCAGACTCAAAGACCCAGGTTTATTCATGTCGTCATAGAACCAGGGAATAGTTCTGCTCCCAATATCTCTTTCACTCCTCACGAGATCAGGGACCGGTTTTCAGCAGGATAATTCTGAATATTTTTTCTGAGAATCCAAATGAAAGGTGGTCCAGAGTGAAGAGGCTCAGGTTACTACTATGGAAGATGCTGCACTCCTGACACTGGATGAATTTGTATGAGAATCTTTTGACTCTGTCCTGATGAAATATTTGCCGGGAATAACTCCGGTGGTCTCCCACATTGCTAAGGCCTTCCCGGTCTGATTAAGTCGTATCAATCCATATGACGCGGTCCCATGATAGACCGGGTCAGCAGGAATAAGAGATTTTAGTGAGATCTCATCAATCTCATCTCTCCCACCAGAAGGAACATAAGTTCCTATCTTATACGGTCCGGACGGGTAATCCCTCATGATGTCAGTCTGGTTACTTACAAGAAACGGAATCACCGGTTTATCTAATACTGCTACTGTTTCAGGTATGACAACCCAAATATAAACATCCTCTCCGGGTTTTCCTGAAACGGTTGAGCTGAACGATTCTCCTGCCTTTACTGAGGTAGGGTTCGTACTGATGGTAAGAAGATCTGATGTTTCACCAGGATGAGATTCAATGAGTAATGCTTGAGTCTGATTATAAAAATCGATTAATGGTCTGTTCAGGAGTGAATACTTCTCACCACCCAGGGAATCATGTGATGACGATATATCAGTCATGGATGAATGCACACCAGATGGTGATTCTGTATGAGGCACATTATCAGGAGTCGGTGTCGAAGAAACAGAAGGTGATAGTGCTGCTTCCCGTGTCTGACCGGTAGCACCTGTATTCATGGATGCTGTTGCCTTTCCCTCATCAATAGTGATGAAGTTCTTCTCTTCTTTTGAACTTGTACTTCCCTCTTTGCTGATAGAAAGAGATACTGGGTATGTTCCAGGCTTTGAATAGATATGGATCGGGCTTTGTTCTGAAGCAGAATTCCCATCACCAAAATCCCAGTACCATGCCGTAGGATCTCCTACTGAAAGATCAGTAAACTGGACCTGTACCGGAGCAGTTCCCGACCGTTTGTTAACCGTAAAGTCCGCCATAAAGGATGGCTTCATCCCTGAAATCGTAGGTAAGGGTGAGAAGAAGGGATTTGTAAGCACCCGGATGGAGTCCGGAAGTGTACTGGTGTCAGTACCTGACTCATCAGAAACGGCCATTGAAACTGTGTACACTCCGGGCTGAAGATAGGTATGCATGATCTGCTTACCTTCTCCAGTAGAGCCATCGCCAAAATTCCACCGCCAGTCTATAGGGTTTCCTTGAGTGGTGTCAGTGAAAAACACCGTCAGCGGCACCTGTCCCTGGACAGGTTTCATCACAAATTGAGCATGTATTGCAGTAACTTCTCCTCCGATACTGATCAGAACAACAAATATGATCATAAACAATACTCCCCGATTACAATACGTGTTCATCTGAACCACCATCCATAGAAGATACGAGTGTAGTATTTTGTGAATTATTT
>NZ_DATMYY010000104.1:0-3247 GCF_035560735.1 Methanospirillum sp. | reverse complement strand
TGATTGACCTTTGTGAAAAACCAGATCAATAGCCCTGCAATGATCAATGACATAGAGCCAGTCGCGGATCTGTCTGCCATCTCCATATACCGGTAGACTCTCGTGGGCAACGGCCCGGGTAATAATTAAGGGTATCAGTTTTTCCGGAAACTGGTAGGGACCATAATTATTCGAGCACCGGGTGATGATAACCGGCAGACCAAACGTATCATAATATGCTTTTACGATGAGATCAGAGCCAGCCTTACTTGCTGAATAGGGGCTGTGTGGGTCAAGAGGTGTTTTTTCAGAGAACAGCCCTACCGGACCAAGAGTCCCATACACTTCATCAGTTGAAACCTGAAGAAATCTAACTCCTTCTTTCCAGGTTCCATTATGATACCATGCACCTTTTGCTGCATCAAGGAGAGTATGGGTACCAAGGATGTTGGTTTTGAGGAAGATTGATGGATCATGGATAGATCGATCCACATGCGATTCGGCAGCAAAGTTGATCACTCCCTCTATCGGCCATTTTGAAAAGACTGATTGTACCTGATCCTGATTGGTAATATCTCCATTCACAAAAATAAACCGATTTTGCTGATCCTGAGGGATATCATTTAGATTTTCAAGATTTCCAGCATACGTGAGTGCATCATATCCGATAAGGGTGTCTTCAGGATGAGTCTTCAGATAGTAATACACAAAATTGGTTCCGATAAAACCAGCCACGCCAGTTACCAGAATATGCATAAATCAAATCCTCCCTATCTCACGTAAAAATCGATTCGTGGCATCCTGCCAAAGTGGGAGATTGCGACCGATTGTTTGTATAGTTCCAAAATTATCAAGCACAGAAAAGGCTGGGCGTGTTGCAGGGGTGTGAAAGTTAGCACTCTTCCCAGGGGTGAGTTCTCCAGTCCATCCGATTTGAGAAAGAATATAATCGCCCCATTCGTACCGTGAACAATGCCCGGAAT
Organism: Methanospirillum sp.; assembly: GCF_035560735.1. Classification (GTDB taxonomy): domain Archaea; phylum Halobacteriota; class Methanomicrobia; order Methanomicrobiales; family Methanospirillaceae; genus Methanospirillum. The sequence continues at coordinate 2,285 of NZ_DATMYY010000104.1, read as the reverse complement.
TAGTCATATGATACAAGCCATACTGACCGGATTCGATAAGGTCAAGCCTTCCCTGCGCCAGATCCCGGGTATAGGTAGGAGAGGAAATCTGATCATCAACCACGGTAATCTGGCCACGTTGATTACTCCAATCTAATACTTTTTGAACAAAGTTTGTGTTCCCACCGCCAAAAACCCATGAGGTTCGAATAAGAAAATATTTGAGTGCATGCCTCATCACCATCTGTTCTCCAATGAGTTTGCTTGCCCCATACCGGCTTATCGGATCGGGTTTGTCTCCGAGGGTATATGGGAGATTGGTCTCTCCGTTGAAGACATAATCAGTTGAATAATGGACCAATACCGCCCCTGATGCAGATGCGGCAAGAGCTAGATTCTTTGGTCCTAACCCATTTACCTGGTAAGCCTGCTCCCAGTCAGATTTTGCCTTATCAACGTCATTATAAGCCGCACAATTTATAATGATATCAGGCCTGATATCCGGTATTTTGGTCATCACATCATGATACCGGGTGATATCCAGATCCTGCGATCCATAGGAGATGACAACCCAGTTCATGGCTCTACATAGTCTGGTTATATCCGTACCGAGCTGGCCATGGGCACCGGTAATCAATATCTTCATTTTTCTGACTCCCCATCCTTTATTCAGGGCATATAGACAAAGGGTGATTGTATTGACAAAAGACAGGGATGCTGGGCGTCTTTCTCAGATAGAATTGGCATGGATATCTCATTTTCTTTAAGAGGCCAGGATATTCCGAGTGCAGGATCATTCCAAAGAATCCCGGCATCTCCCTTTGGGAAATACCGGTCAGTCACTTTGTACATGACTTCGGTATTATCTTCAGGAACGAGAAATCCATGAGCAAAGCCAGTTGGAACATAGAGCAGCAGGGAGGACGTTTCACTTAGGGTAACTCCAGTATGTTGACCAAAGGTAGGAGATCCTTGTCTGATGTCAACAACCACATCATAGATCGATCCTTTCAGGACACGAACAAGTTTGCCCTGTGCATGGGGATATTGATAATGGAGCCCTCTTAATACTCCCTTCTGTGATTTAGAATGGTTATCCTGGACAAATTCTTCTGATATTCCTGCAGCAGAGAAATCCCATTTGTTGTAACTCTCTATGAAAAACCCCCGGAGATCTAGAAATCGTTGGGGTTCAATCAGGAGAACTCCAGGCAAGGTGGTTTGCAGTATCGCAATTTTCCCCATTCTTTCACTCGGCTCCATTTGCCACTGAGATCAAATACTGGCCATATTCAGTTTTTTCAAGAGACCGAGCCAGTTCAATAAGTTGAGATCGATCAATATATCCCTGTTCATACGCTATCTCTTCAATACAGGCGACATAAAGACCCTGCCGCTTTTGAATCGTTTCGATGAATTGTGCTGCTTCAAGAAGGGAATCATGAGTTCCGGAGTCGAGCCAGGCCATTCCTCTGCCAAAGAGTTCAACCCTCATAGTGCCCCTGGTGAGATAGGTCATATTCACGTCAGTGATCTCAATCTCACCCCGTGCTGAAGGAGAGAGGCCCTTTGCAATCTCTACCACATCATTATCATAAAAGTAAAGTCCAGGAACTGCATAATGAGATTTGGGATTTTTTGGCTTTTCTTCAATCGAAAGAACGGTTCCGTCGGTATCAAACTCCACAACCCCGAATGCGGTTGGATCACGGACATAATACCCAAATATTGTTGCTCCTGTACTATGTTCCCCTGCCCGTTTTAATCTCTCTGAAAAATGTTGACCGTAAAAAATATTATCTCCAAGGATAAGGGCTACCCGGTCATTTCCAATAAATGAATCTCCAACAATGAAGGCATCAGCAAGACCCCGGGGTGACTCCTGAATTGCATAGGTAAGGGATAAACCAAGATTTGTTCCATCTCCAAATAATTCCTCATATAATGGAATATCTCGGGGAGTAGAAATAATAAGAATCTCTCGTATCCCTGCAAGCATGAGGACAGATAGGGGATAATAGATGAGAGGTTTATCATATATCGGAAGTAGGTGTTTTGATATGCTTTTTGTCAGAGGATACAGACGGGTACCAGATCCCCCGGCGAGAATAATTCCTTTTATTGTCACAAGGCATCAATCCCTTGGAAATATTTAGATAATACCGGTATCACCCTGATCAAAAGAAGCACACGCAGAATTCTAGTCTGTGTAATCGCAGGATTGGAAACAGGGTTAGCAATAGATTTCTGGACCGATATCAGGGGTACCAGATGAGACACTCTATAAGTACACTCAAAGAGCTGTC
>NZ_DATMYY010000103.1:0-3499 GCF_035560735.1 Methanospirillum sp. | reverse complement strand
ACACAACCCACACTGGACCTTTGTATCAAGACAATATCATTTCAGATATTCCTACAGTCATCATCGATGATCAGAACACTGCTCCCATTCACGAACCTGAAACCGAATTGGTATCAGCCCCATTTCAAACAGACAGTGAATTTACCTAATTCTCATCATTATACCATTAGACCACCAGTAACATGGTTAGAGAACTTTACCTCTCGCCAAAAAAAGACCTTTAAAATTCGGAGACTGAGGAAATATTTTGATATCTTACACGATCGTTATGTATCACATCTAACAGATGGGCAAATTGGAAATCAAATTTACAATTTGTCCAACCCACAAATCAGACGTTCGATTACATCACATTATTCCTGAAATATATGATAATAAACCGGAATAGGAACGGAATAAAAGATAAAAACCAGGGAAAATTTGGTTACTTTGCTTTCATTGTATGAAAATCATAATCAGGAACATAGTCTTTTACTTCGTTTAACCTGGTACTGCCCGAAACCGTTACAGGAATCTCCATCATCGTATAGAATTCATCGAGACTCATCCCAACATACGTTGCCCCTTCCTCAATCGTCATAGATCCTTTGAGATCAATCAAATTCAGATAATTACCGCCTTCCTGGACACTCTCTAATGACGGAACTGTCACCTGTATGAGGCCGACAGTATAGAGAAAGCCATCGTTCCAATAAAAATACAAACTGTACCAACCACAAAGAACAGGGCCAGCCCTTCTCAATCATCTGGGACCGGCATATGAAGAATACCTAAAAGAGACTGGGAGAGTGATACCATATCTATTAACTACCGCAATTTGAACTCTATACCCTGGAAGGGCTCAGAAGTATCTGAATAGAGAACTCCTTATGCTCACAATTTCAGATCTTACCATATATTCCCGAAATTTCAGCGGAGGATCTGATGACCAATCATGTGAAGAAACTTATCAGGAATAGCACTGCTGACTTTCTCATCTTCACTTTGGAATCAGGTGAGGAAAGTATAGAGGTACGGTATGAGGATGAAACAGTCTGGTTGAGTCAGAAAATGATGGAACGTCTCTTTGACGTCACTCAACCGACCATAAGTGAGCATCTTACCAGCATCTATGAGAGTAGGGAATTAACCCGGGAAGCAACGTATCGGAAATTCCGATTAGTTCAAAAAGAAGGAAATCGGGATGTTTCGAGAAATATCGACTATTATAATCTTGATGCCGTAATTTCCATAGGGTACCGGGTAAACTCCATCCGTGCAACACAGTTTCGTCAGTGGGCAACCCGGGTGCTCAGACAGTTTGCAATAAAAGGATATGTCCTTGATAAAAAACGGCTAGAGAACGGAAATTTTCTCGGAGAAGACTATTTTGAGCATCTCCTTGCAGAAATCCGTGAAATTCGGCTGAGTGAAAGGCGATTTTACCAGAAAATAACCGACATTTATGCAACCAGCATTGACTATGATAGAACTGCCCCAACCACCCGTGAATTCTTTGCCACTGTGCAGAATAAACTTCATTATGCCATCCATGGTCACACCGCTGCAGAATTAATAGTCACCCGGGCAGACAGCAATCGGGGTCATATGGGCCTGACCACCTGGGAGAATGCACCTGAAGGGAAAGTGGTCAGGACTGATATTAATATTGCAAAGAATTATCTAACCTCTGAAGAACTCGGATCACTTGGCAGAATCGTTAACGCCTGGCTTGACCTTGCAGAAGAGCGGGCACGAAGACGTATTCCAATGACGATGGAAGATTGGACATCACGCCTGGATCAGTTCCTCACCTTCGATGATCGGGAGATTCTCGTGGGAAGTGGAATAGTCAGTGCAGAACAGGCAAAAACACATGCAGAATCTGAATATGAAAAGTACCGCATTGTTCAAGACAGATTGTTTGTGAGTGATTTTGACCGACTCCTAAAAGAGTCAGATGGAAAAAGAGAGGACGAAGAGCGTTATGACAGATAGAACGGGAGGGGGGATGAATCTGCAATGATAGCAGGGTATCAACATCGGCAACATGGGGGCCGGAATAATATTACGATTCCTGGCTTTCTGATGAAACCTGTTCGAAAAAATGACGATCAGGGGGTAATTTTCATTGCCCGGTCATACACAAGTTCACTCCATGCCGGACTGATGCCGGTTTCAGGCTCTACATACGCCCGGTAACCAACAAAGCATGGTTCATCAGGTTCAATTCCTGAAACCCCGACTCCGGACTTAATAACAGATGTTGTGTTTTTGCCATCATCTTTCCGGGATATTTTTGCTACATAGAGGTACTTTGCATTCGGATTATTTGGCAGATATTCTTCTGCAGAACCAGTATAATCCTTGTTTGAAAGACCACCGATTCCATTGAGTGCCCAATCCCCATAAAGGCCGAAGTTTGCATAGGTGGCCTTCCCTGTTGCAGCATGGTTCACACCATATACAATAATCTCTTCTCCCGGTTTATCTCCAAGAGTTGTTTCAGTTGTATTGAGATAGACAGTATCTCTGCTTTCTCCAAGTACATCAATACCACGCTGAATGGCATCATATCCATCAAAAAGCCAAACTTTTGTGGTTAGATCTTCAACATGATCCGTTCCATGCCGGGATATGATGGCTTCCCGAAGTTCTTCCACATCCTTCATCAGGTTCAGTTCCCTGGTCTCTCCGGTGCCCCTGGGAATAAGATTTGGAACCTCATAATAATCAGGTTCAGACTCATTTTCAGGAGTCAGCCGGTATACAACACCGGGTGTACTGTTCATGTAGGCATTTCCTTCGGTCTCATTGTGAAAGAGTGCGACCCGGTGCAGAGAATTTATCGTATCTGTCTTGCTGTCAAGCCCTAAGTGGACAAGCGGTCCGGGAACTGTCAGGGTATGAATAATATCCTCTGGATAGCCAGCCGAAACAAGAGCATCACGTGCTTTCTGGTCAGCGTTTTTATCAGCGGCTAATATCACAATAATTGGCTTTGAGAAAACACCAGACTGATACGCAGGTTCAGCTTTCAGTCGATCCAGATTGATCGTATCCTCGAGGCTTGCATACACCCGGCGATGCTCATCGGTGTCAGGGAAGTATCTGACACTGAGGAAGTCAGCATAACTAAAATATTCACATACCGGTGGTGTTATCCCGACATAGACGAAAGCCTCATCGGGCCTCATGTGGAAATCAAGCCACAACCCCGCATTTTCCGGTTCAATGGGTGCATCAGAGAGTGAATTGTTGCACGTCTGTCCTGGAGCTTTTGGAACCTTGAACGTCATATACGGTGCAGTGGGATTATTTCCATAGCAGGATGGAGATACTCCGGCATTATACATGCCCAGGACGTTCACCGCCTCCATTTTTCCTTCATTCACTTGAAATCCTGCATTTTCAAATGCCTGGATTGTTGCATTTTTGTTGACCGGTATTGTATCTGCCAGAGCAGGAGCAAGTAAAAAAACCGTTAAAACAAAAAATATGATGACATTTTTAAAAAAAT
>NZ_DATMYY010000102.1:0-3012 GCF_035560735.1 Methanospirillum sp. | reverse complement strand
TATGGAATATTCTGATCTTCTCACTTTCGCACTAATAATTCTCCTTGCCTGGATTTCTTACTCTTATTACCGCCTGAAAACATCGCTTGAAGAACGGGCACGAACTCTCCATAACCGCTGGCGTGATCAGGATCTCTCCCTTTTTCAGTCACAGTTGGAGCAACAGGCAGATGAAAAAATCAGGTTCTGGAAAAATGATGAAGAGCGGAGCATCCGCCAGGATGCTATTAAGCGATCACGGGAAGTGATCCACGGAAAGGTGACCGAACACCTGATCCCTTTCTTCTCCTCGTTCCAGTGGAACCCTGCAGATGCAAGATTCCTGGGATCTCCAATTGATTTTGTCGTATTTGATGGGTTATCTGAAGGTGAGGTGAGGGAAATTATCTTTGTAGAAGTTAAAAGCGGTGCAAGGCCCGTTCTCACCCCTCGTGAACGGTCGGTTGAGAAGTGCATTAAGAGGGGGAATGTCGACTTTACAGTGATCCATCATTCAAACAGTCAGACAGAACAATAAATCATCATTGCCAACAGTATTCCCATCTGATATTCATGAGTCTTATGCCAACATTGTTCACAGCGCATGGAAATCCGATGAATGCTCTAGGCGGAACACCATTCTCACGATTCCTTGAAGGGTGGGTAGAAGATATTCCCCGGCCACGTGCAATTTTGTGCATATCTGCTCACTGGGAGAGGCATGGGCTTGCAGTCACCATGTCTTTGAATCCAGAGACACTCCATGACTTTTATGGATTTCCTGAAGAACTTTATTTGATTACTTACCCGGCAAAGGGAATGCTTGAAGTTGGTGAAGAAGTGATCACACTGCTGGGTTCAGGTGGGTACATTGTAGATCGTGATCAGTCCCGGGGGTTGGATCATGGTACCTGGGCCCCTCTCCGATTTTTATATCCTGATGCCGACATCCCGATTCTACAGTTAAGCCTTCCTGTTGAGTTACCATTATCTGAACTCATCACCATCGGAGAACGATTATCCCCGCTCCGAGAGTCGGGAGTTCTCATTATGGGAAGTGGAAACCTTGTACATAATCTCTCCCGGGTAGACTTTAAACATCGGGATGCCCCGGTTCTAGAGTGGGCAGATCGTTTTGATGATGATATAAAAGAATGGATACTAACCCGGGATTATCAAAAACTTAGAGAACCATGGATGAGTAGTCCGGCTGGGAAAGTAAGCCACCCAACTCTTGAGCATTATGCTCCTCTTCTGGTTGCCATGGGAGCCGGAGGTTCATCACCTGTTACTTTCGCATTCGAGGGCTTTGAGCATGGGAGCATCAGTATGCGATCGGTCAGGTTCGGGTAAAAATTTTATAACCAGCGCTTTAAACTTTTTTGGACAGTTTTCTGTCCGAATAATCCTTCATATATCTTCTTGCCCACAGTAATACCCAAATCGGCACTAACAGCGTATATACATCTCTCATGTACTGGGCATCGTCTACATCTAGGGCCGGGGCCACAATAACTCATTCCAAGGACATAGAGTGGCCGATCAAGTATCCAGGGATCTTCAGCAGAGATCATCTTTCCGAGAATTCTGGCCTGGTATGAGGTAAGGCCGGTTCCTTCTCCGCAAGCAATTCTTCCCAGGACCCGTGAATCTACCACGTCGCCAACAATATCAAAGACTCCCTCAAGATAGTGTTCATCCTTTAATGCACCGGTTATGAGGCAGGCAGTTGATCGGGGGACCCCAAGAACCTTAATTCGCCTGAATACTTCATGTGGACTTGAGAGATAATCAGCCCAAATCTGCCTGGCATCACCGTGGTAGTACCGAACCATCAATGAAGCAATCTCATAGAGACGGGTGTGAACTGCTGGTTCTGGATGAAGATCATACTCCCAGAATTGATCTGCCCATCCCTCCGGGGAGTGGAGGAGAATGCTGCGCCAGAGGTTTTCCGGATCTTCCAGAATTTCGTGAACAAAGTATTCAGTATTGGCCCAGACATCTGTTTTTCCTGCATTGAGTTCCAGGATGCACGCACAGAGAAACCGGTTTGCATCCTGCATTGTCAGGGTGTCGGGCTTGGTACCTGATAGCCATGGCCATTCACTCGTAGAGAAGCGTGGTGCAGATTGACGGAGATGCAGAAATGTTTCCCTGCTCATGCGCATAAGTTCAGGAATAAGGAGCTGAATTATTTCAGTTTTATCCTGTGCACTGATCTCTCGGATGAGGCAGATAAGGCGTTCAGTCCTATCGGAGGCTGAATCAGGTCTTACTTCTTCGATGGATCTGTCTTCAGACCGCTCCCTGTAGTTCATACTTGTAGCGCCGCCATGCACCGGGTAAGAACGGTACTCCCATGTATTGCGTTGTCTGCCAGTAAAACAATAAAAAAGCGGTGATGTGGATGAACTACTGGCTTTTGCGTTCTGACCCTGACTCCATACACTCCATCCAGGGACCTGGCTTCCTCCTCGATATGGGCACAGATATCTGGTGAGATTTCATGTGGGGAATTGCCAGTGCTCATCATAATAATCCCATCTGGGTTTTCTCCAAGATCTTTGACGAGTCCTTCTCCTGTATAATAATCATCAAATGAGGAGAGGAGTGAGACCACATCTTTTATCTCTGGATTTCGGATAAGGGCAGGTACATCAAGATCTCCAATAACTACTTTCTGAAAGGGAATGCTTTTGAACCCTTCAATGATAGCATATTTGACCCCGGTATTGGAGAGATGATCAAGAGCAGAGGAAAGAGAAATAGTCCTCCTGGTAATCATCGTCTTCTCACAGTCTATCCCAATAACAATGGATGCTCCGGCATCATAATGTAGAGATGTATCCTTTCCTGCAGGAAGATCACAGACATGATCCCCTATATGCTTGATCGTCCCGACTGCGCCCAATGGAGCCAGGGTATCAACCAAATCACGAATAAAGGTTGTTTTTCCTGAGCCAGACCACCCGGCTATGTGAATGACTTTCATGATATTATTGATCTATTGCAGTCAATTCAGTGGAGGAT
>NZ_DATMYY010000101.1:0-8018 GCF_035560735.1 Methanospirillum sp. | reverse complement strand
GAGATAATCGATTGCACTCGTTTAAATAATCATTATCATATCTGATAGAATCAAATACTTTCTTCATTGGTACCCCATCTACTCCAATGGATTCAGTAGGACCATAAAAGCCCCATAGGTATGCTATAGCTGTCCCAAATATGTCATCATACGTTCCAACAGTTAGATATGCAGTAACGGGAACATTCTCTATTTGAAGTGCAACCTTCATAGATTTCGCATTTACCGAACCAACGGCATTGAGAGCCGGTATTTCGGTATCTCCGGAATTGAGGATCTGAACAGCGGAAGCCTTTTTCCCACCTAATTTTAGATCAGACGCAAAATACTCATTAACATATTGTTCAGGTGTAGTTCCACGAGGAAGGAGATTCGGATATTGATGTAGTTTTGATAAGAACATTATCCCATAACAAGGATTATCTGGATTGATGATACTGATTCCCCAACATTGAAAATTAGTTACCGACCACCCGTATGGGAGAAGCATCGAAAGTTCTCCAGGGATCTCATAGGTCTGGAGTTGAGGCACTGCTCCTGAAACAATACCTGGTGATAATCCAATCCAGAATACGAGAAGAATAGCGTAACACATTATTCTCATGTCCATCCCTACAACAGGGGTAAATACTATACTGTGATCACATAATCCTTTCTACAAATCAGCATGACGATTTTCATCTGGTCAAATTTATGAAAAGGCAGAGAATGGATAAAGACAAAATTAGATCAGGATAAGAGATCCGGATATTTCATGAGAATCGGGAAAAAGCAATGAACTATCCATTTGAAGGTTATGATGAACCCCGAGCTCCGCAGACCACCGGCAATGCATCTGCAATCTCGGGCAGCATTTCTGCAGGGATGCCCATAACCATCTCTCCTTCTTCAATTCCTGAGTACTTCCGTGAACCGTCGCATCCCAGAGAAAAATTAATTTTTCCGGTCAGATACACCTGGGCCGAAGCATCTGCACATACCGACTGAATTCCGGCAAAATTGCATGTGATTCTGCCACCAAGCCGGTACAGGTTACTTTGAGCAAGTTTCAGCATTGCCTTTGGTTTGGTGACCAAAAGGACAACGGTTGGATCAAACGTGACTTTTTCAAGCGGTGCATAGGCAATGCCATAGGTTGCATTCGATTCCACATGAGGGATATTGAGAATAGTCCTTTTACATGCTGCCCAGCTGTCATATTTTCCGAGTTTGTAATAAAACTCTCCATTCTTTAGCGTATGTGTTATCTCACGAAGTCCGAGAGCCCACGAACCGCCTATACAGGTATGATTCTCATTGACTGAGTAGAAGATCTTCCCTTCCTTTCGTGCCATATTTACCATCTGACAATGGGTTACTTTCTCCTCAAGTGCTGGGACACCTTCAGGAAGATGCTCCTTTTCAGTGATGAACTTGATGGCAACAGGAGATCCTTCAAGGTGAAGGAGTTCTTTCATGATTCTGGAGATTTCAGGGTAATCGATCTTAGTTCGTATGGCATCCTGCATGATGATCTTCCTTGGAAACAATAGGATCATCTACCTTAAAGAGCTTCAGGATAGTCTTCTCAATTGTGAATTAGAGAGAGAAAATGGATTATTCCAGGTTACTCTGACCTGGTGCCAACAGAGACTGAACCCATCCTCTGTTTGCCCAAAGGGCGCAGCCACCACCGGATTCAGACAGTATATGATGATTGGCACGAATTTTTGCCAGAAGATCAGATTTGAGGGCCTCACGAAGTGGAATCTGTGTGACATTCACATCAGAGATCGGAGCAGCTGGACAGGGCTCAAGATCACCGGACGGGCTTATATGAACAAAACCTCTTCCAGCAGAGAGACAGCCCCCAAAGGCCTCTTCATCACCGGGAAATCCAATGATAAGAGCAGGATACAGATCAGAAAACCCGGAGAGTATATTGTTCAGTAAATTATGCTGATCATCGGAGAGGGTCACATCAGATGTTTCTTCTTCGATTGGAACGTACTCCACAAACGTAATCAATCGGCACCCGAATGAGATCATTTCTTTGACAAATCTGTCGCTGGTGACTTCTGTGAAATTTTTGCTGCTTACAGTAACTGAACAACCGAAAAAGATGCCATTCTGGCGAAGTAATGAAAAAGATCTGATTGCAGCATCATACACCCCGCCTGATCTCCTTGAATCTGTTGCCTCCCGGTCCCCTTCGATACTCAGGATTGGAACGATATTTTTCTTTTTTCCTATTTCAGCCGCAAGGGATTCATCAATAAGAAGTCCGTTTGTAAAGATGGCAAACAGCATCGACGGAAACTCCCTGGCCAGCATCAGGATCTCAACCTTTCTGACCAGAGGCTCTCCCCCTGCTAATACCAGAAACGAAACGCCGAGATCAACACACTGGGAGGTCAGATTCCTGATATCAGCAGAACTCATTTCCGGTGCCATGACAGGATGCAGGGATCTCATATAACACCCATGACAGGCAAGGTTGCACTGGTGGGTCAGGCTGAACATCACTACTGCCGGAACCTGTACATCTTCAGCAGCCAGCATCTCACGCCTTCTTGCCGCCTTTTTTTGTGCTGTAAGAAGCCGTGTTGCAGTCACAAGGAGGGAGGGATCAGTCCCAACAATCCTGACCACTTTCCTGATATTAGCGGTGATGCTCTGTGAAAGAATGTGCGTATAAAACCCTGGTAACCAGTCAGGATCATGACAGGGAGACAAGCCAGCCGGCGGGGAAGAGTACTCCACCTGCTGACTACTCATGCACAAGTTCCTTCTGTTTGCGCAAATCTGCAGGGGTGACTGCCGGGTGATGATACCGTCCTCTTCCCTCGGTTCCAAACATCATATTCAGATTGATTGCCTGGACAGGGCAGTAGTTGAGGCAGGCACAGCAGAGTTCACACCGGTCGGCATAAACAGGCAGTTTGTCATTTAGGGTAATGTTCCCGGATGGACAGACAGATACACAGGTCCCACAGGAAGTACAGGCATCAGATACGGAGAATTTCTCTCCAGCATTGTGAACATTTTTTGCAAATGGTTCATAGAGTATGAATTGAAGAAGGGATGACCCTGGAGTCATTCCTGGATGTACTACACGATTGTTTCTTATTTCTTCGGCTATCCTGTTACAATCTTTTTCTGCTTTCGCAAGGATGGACCGCTGTTTTTCACCAGTCGGAGGAACACTGATTGGAGGAAAGTTACCAGGCATCCTGACCATGAACCCTGCATTGATACCCCTTCCATTGTGGGACTTCACGGCCCGATCAATCATCTTGAGGGCAGATGCACCGGTTCCCCCAAGGGTAAGAACTGCAAAGAGATACGAGTCTGCGGAAATAGAAAACACTTGCAGGAATTCCCGGACCATGACCGGGATACCCATATCGTACACAGGGCAGAATATTCCTATCCTACCTTCAGGTGTAGTGATATTCTTTTTCTCCTTCATCAGGGCTGCAATAGGAACAAGGTCTGTATCGCCAAGAATTGCAGCAATATTCCTTGCAACAACCAGTGTATTCCCGGTTCCGGTGAAATAATAGAGTGTCGTCTTCATGATTTCCCTCCGGTGAGGCGGATTTTTTCGATAAGGGGTGTAATCGCTTGATCGCTGATTACAGTATGTTTGTCAAGAACTCCTTCTCCGGCAGGGACCATCCCTACATCAGATACACGTGATTTGAGCAGGGCAATAGCCTGACCGCCACTCTTCGCATCATTACAGGTTACAATCAGAAACGCTCGTTTCCCACTTTCTCCAGATAGTACCTTGAGTGCCCCATTCATCACAGGGGTTGGCTTTCCTGCCCAAACCGGGCATGCGAAAACCACAAGATCTGTATCTCCAAGAGCTATTGAATCAGGGGTAACTGAATCTGCTGTACCTGTCAGTGCCCGGTAGCATCCTTTCGTTACAGCTGAAAGGGTAGAATACTGCTGATTCGGGACGACTTCGATAAGATCTCCTCCAAGTTGGTGATGAATCTTCTCTGCTATTGTCCTGGTCTTTCCTGAATGTGAATGATAGATGACAGTGATCTTCATGATGGTCAATCTCTCTTCTGATATGAGTCCTTTATGGTTGGGTCAATCTCCCTGCAGTTCATGTCTGATATGCCTCGATGATCATCCTGATCAGTTCCATTACATGATGTGAATCCTCTGTTTCACGACGGGAAAATGCTGCCTCCCCCGCAACAACAACACCTTTCTCTTCCAGATCTTTCTTAAGTATCGGAAGACAATGACCGGGATTGCTGCTGTATGTGGTGCACACAAAAGCCTTTTTCCCTTCACAACCGGTTAATCCGGCAACAAGGGAGTTGGCAGCAGGAGCAGGTTTCCAGGCCCAGACAGGGGTCGCGATCACTAGGAGGTCATACGCTGATACATCGATGACATCAGGTGTTATCTGATCCTTCTCTTCATTGCGGGAGCGAAGACAACCAGTTGTGAACGCGGTGAAGGACCTGTATTTTTTCAACGTGTGAATCTCAATGAGATCCCCGCCGCATACTTCCTGGATCTTCTCCATCAGCCCTCTGGTAATCCCTGAGTATGAGTAATACACAATGACGATGTTAAGCGGGCCTTTGGGGATCTTTTCTCTGACAAGCTGCTGGTTACATCGTGAAAGTACGATAGAGCGTACCTGTTCAAACTGCCCTGCGATCTGAACCATGCGGGCACGATTCAGGGTAAAGTTGACGTGAAAGCCAACACGTTCTGACTCAACAAGCCCGTCTGATTTAAGCAGTTTGAGATGCTGCGAGACAGCTGGCTGGGAAATGCCGACGCGTGCAGCCAGGTCAGATACGCCCAGCGTTCCGGTTGTATCTGTTGCCAGATGAAAGAGAATACGAAGTCGGTTTGCATCGCTCAAGACTTTAAATGCCTCTGCAAGATCACGGACCTGTGGGCATTCATCTGGAGTGTTGTCTTCAGGAACTTCTGCTACCATGAAGTGTATAACTAATTACTTATAGTCTTATAACAAATTTCTGTATGGTGCTGCGGGGCCTGAGAGGAGACTGAGTACCGGTACCCCAATACCGCTGATACCCTCCACCTCCTATAATATGAGCACTCAGTCTATGCTGAACGCATGGATCCGGATCAGACCCCCGGCCTGGCACCTGTCTGCCTGAGATGCGGCAGATGCTGCAGGTACGGCCCTTCTATTAATGCAAATAGTGAAGATCTCAAGCGATGGGTGATCGAAGATCGGAGAGATATTCTCACATTTTTTGAAGCATTCTGCACGGACGGATCGTATATCAATTGCGCTTTTTTCAAAAATCCAGAATCCCTTTCCCGGGTTCTCTGGACCGATATGATAAATCCGGACACCAATGATTATTACAAGGACTGTCCATTTTTGCGGCCACTTTCTGAAAGTGAGTGGTTCTGTTCAATCTATGAGACGAGACCCTCTATCTGCACCAGATTCAGGCCCTGGGAATGGGGCGAAAAAGGAGAGTTCTTCAATTGTCCGGTTGTTGAACACACGTTGAGAGAGACCTCAACCATATGTTCAGGAGCATTGGTCCATCCTGAAAAAGATGAACGTACAACAGATGCTTGCAATCCCGGCCACGTAAAAAACCACCTGGGTTCCAGATATATCCATTACAATACCGGAGAAGAGCGGGGATATGACAAGTCCGATTGAGAGTACTGTGTTCACAAGTGCCGATGCACTCCCCTGCCCGACTTCCCGTCCTGCTACAGTCACAACAGCATACATTGCCGGAAGCGAGACAGCCCTGCCAACACCCATCAAAAGAGCTGCAATCAGATAAGGGAGGAGTCCGGTAAACTCAGGAAGGACCAGGAGAGAAGTGCCAATCATGGCAGTGCCTCCCGCAATAAGGTAATATCTGTCAAACTGATCAGCGATCCTGCTGAAAAAATACTGAAAAACCGGGGTTGCTAGTACTGATACCAGAATGATCAGTCCTGTCTCTGATGCCGAAAGCCCGCCGCTCTTTATCGCCGCAACCGGGAGAAAAACCATGAATGTACCATTCGCGAGGGCATACATTAACTGGTACAGAATGGGTCCACGAAGCGGCTTGTAGGCCATAACGGCCCTGATTGGTGATTTTTGAACAGGTCTTGAGGGGAGCTCAGGCAGAAAGAAAAATACCGTAGCAAGAGCTGCCAGGGAGAGGAGAGTCATTGCATGAAAGACTGCATCCATTGTGAATATGTCAGAAATGACTCCCCCGATAAACGGACCAAGACTCATACCGAGTGAGACTGAACTCGCAAATGAGCCTACAAACCTTCCTTCTTCTCCAGTGGGGGCGATTTCACTGATATACGCTATTGCAACAGGAAGCACCATTGCAGAGGCGATACCGTGTATGAACCGTAGAGCCGTGATCTCGTATACTGATCCCGCAAGTGTGTACAGAAAAGAGATGAGAGAGTACATGCACAGCCCTAAAATGATAAGACGGCGACGACCGTGATCATCAGATAATCTCCCAAAGACAGGGAGAAAGAGTGCCCTGGATAATGCAAACGCTGAAAATATCGCCCCGATCCAGATCCCGGTAGCCCCGAGAGTGGCGGCATAACGGGGAAACAACGGTATGACGATGCCAACACCTATCATTGTGGCAAACACTGCAGAGTAGAGGGAGAGAAAGATCCGCCTTCTGGTTCCGGGAGATGGCAGGCTGGCGATCATATATACAACTGTTGAATTCTACAAGGCAGACAGGCTGATGCAGGTCAAATCCGAAACATTCCAGATATTCTGAACAATACTACGAATCCTGCATTACACTCCATACTTACTCAGCATAAAAAGGGAAATAAGGACAGGATCTGATCATACAAGTCAATACCAGCATCCTGTAGCGCAATCTCAATTACTATTTTTACATCGTGAGCAAATTGGAGAGGATATTTATCTGGTTTCGTCCCCGCTGCCACTTACGTTATGCTACACTCATAACCCTGTTCATCAGGAGAACCCCACCGATCCATATCAGATACGCTCCACAGATGCTCGATAAGAAAGAGAACCGTTCTGCAAGAAGATAGAGAGATGCCAGAAAAATAAGCGACGGGATGGCGAAGTAAAAAGAACCCAGTACAAGCTGGTGGGCAACATTGGTTCCTGACTCTGCATAGGTAAACATGAAGGCAATTGTTGTTGTTATGGGAGCAGCAGCGAGAATGCCCCCATAGCGGGGATCAATATGCTGAACAATTATTGTAACCCCGACAATGATACATCCGGCAACGAGGAACTTCAGGAGTGTATACAGGTAATCCATGTCAGAAGAGGGTGAATGCTAACTGGTATTAAACATAAGCCCATTATTGAAAGAATTATGAATTATACGGAGTTAACAGGCCGTCTGACCCGGAGATCCTGATTTTGTCCTTATGATATGGTAATGACTTATCCTTCCGGGCTCTCATCATCCCTGAAGAATACATACAGATGCTCATCAAGGATTTTTCCCTGCTTGACGATAGCTTTTTTATGAATTGCCTCAAGGACAAAACCATTCTTTTCCAGCACACGCATCGATCTGGGATTATTCGAGAAGACACCAGCCTGTATCCTGATGATATCAGGATTCCTGAACGCGACAGGGAGAACGGCACTTACTGCATCTGATATAATCCCCTGTCCCCAGTATGGCCTCGACAGCCAGTATCCAATCTCGGCACTTCGACGATAAATATCATCCAGAAGGTGAATTCCGATACCTCCCACTGCCTGGTCATCAATCACAACAGCCATGAAAAGATGAGGATGATCACCGGTTGCCATGGCGAGGAACCTATCTGCATCTGCAAGAGTATAGGGGCTTGGGAACCCGTCACGCATAGATGCCGCGATATCCGGGTTGTCTGCATGTCTTACGAGAGAGAGACGGTCATCCATTGACCATGGCCTCAGGAATGAGGAGGGAGTTTTTAGTATCATATCTGACATCTCTTATCTGACCGTTACAGGTTACTCCTTTTTAGAGCAAACCACTAAATAA
>NZ_DATMYY010000100.1:0-2297 GCF_035560735.1 Methanospirillum sp. | reverse complement strand
GAATAAATGATCCCTTTGGAATGCTCATCTCAAAACAGGCTCCAGATCCTTCTATCCCAATCTCTTTGATAGAAATTCCGGTTAGTGCAAGGATCTCCCTGATGAGAAACATCCCAAATCCTGTGTTTTTTCCATATCCTTTCGCAAAAATCTTATCTTTATCTCCTTTTGGAATCCCAACACCATTATCTGACCACAGCAGACGCATGGACCCATCTGCTGTCAGTTCTGCAGTTACCCTCACCTCTGTGACCGTCCTGCCATGCCTCACTGCATTATCAAGGAGATTATCAAAAACCTTTGGCAAGAGTGGGTCGGCAAATATGGTGAGTCCACTCACTTCATTTCGTATAGTAATGCTTTGGGATGATAGATCATCGATTGTTCTCTGGGCGTTCTGCCATTCGGGCTTGTTTATTCCGAGATCCTGGTAACTCCGGGTAAACTGTATCTGCCGGTGAATAATAGAAGTCGCTTCTTCGATCCTTTTCAGTACGTCCTTTGGAACGTGTGAGGAATTTTCTGATGATGCAATATCAAGATAATTAAGAATTATATGAATCTGGTTGAGGATATCATGACGGGTGACATCTGAGAGAAGGTTGAGTTTTTTGTTAGCTGAGGCCAGGGCATTGACAGTTATCTGCAATGTCTGTGCATACCTTTCAAGTGCCTCTTCTCCTTCCTTTCTTGAGGTAATATCGGACAGGACGGCCAGTATTGCATCTGAACCCTGATATGGAATTATCGTAGCTTTGACCATGACATCTAGTGTGGTGTTATCATTTCTGACAAGCCGTACCTCATATGGGGGAATGGTTTCCTTTTTGAACCTGCGTTCGACATTTTCTCTGACAATTCTGTGGTGTTCTGGAAGGAGATAATGAAAGATCAGGTTTCCTACAGGGCTGTCCTTTTTTGTTGAAAGCCCGGTAATTCCTGAAGAATTAATATAAAGTATCTTTCCTGTCCGATCATATATTATGACATAATCGGGAAGATTATCAACAAGTCCTCTGTTAAACGCCTCACTCTCACGTAGGGCATTCTCAGCATGAACCCGGTCTGTTAGGTCATGATAGCTCCAGACCCTTCCCATTGTATTTCCTTCACATATCTGAGGTCTGGCATGCGATTCTATAACTCTGCCATCTTTGAATGAAAGAAGGATTGGATGGTTCTTTATTCCGGTTGTTGACCCCTGATTCGTATGCTTCTCTTCAGGCATAATCTGGGCCGATATCAATTTCCAGATTTCTGCTCCAGATCTCCCTTCAACCTGTGTTTTATCAAGGTTGAATATTGCAAGAAATCGTTCATTATAACCGACTATATTCCGATCAACTGTTTCTACGAGAATTCCATCCTCTGTTGCCTCAAGTGTTGCCTTGAGGAGCGAAAGCATCTTTTTGTTTTCAGCTTCACTGTTTTTAAGGGCTTCATCTGCTTGCTTCCGGGCAATGATCTCTCCAAGGTTCTTGATAAGAACCATGAACTGTGGGGCGGGATCCTCTCCCTTTACTAAATAAAAATCTGCCCCGGCGTTTAATGCATCGATTGCAACCGATTCACACCCCTGCCCTGTGTAGATAATAAAAGGAATAGAGTTACCCTGACTTCTCACTATTCGGAGCAGATCAAGGCCATTTATCTCTGGCATGAGATAATCTGCGATGATAGCAGAGTAGGAGTTTTTCCGGAGCATTTCAAGAGCCTGATGGCCAGAATCAGCTGACTCTACTGAGTACCTCGGGTCTTCAGTCAGATAATGAGAGATTATGTTTTGAAACTCTTGATCATCATCGACCACCAGAACTCTGATGTCAGTAGGCTCCGGATACATTGCTAGCCTGTAAGCTGATGAACTGTATAAATGATTCTTCAGGACCTGAGCCTTGGCTGAAATATGGTTTATTCAGTTGTTGCAGTAACGGTCTCCGGTTCACATCCGGTCATTCCTTCAGGTGGGTGGCGGAATTTTCCTCCCCAAATAAGCATCTCATCAATTATTGGAAGTATCTCTTTTCCCTGCTCAGTGAGGGTATACTCCACCCGTGGTGGAACTTCGGGGTATACGGTCCTGGAAATGATTGCCTCATTCTCAAGATCACGGAGATGTTTAGTAATGGTTTTTGAGTTAATTCCACACATCCGGTTTTGCAATTCAGAAAACCTCAATGTGCTGGTTCGGAGATGCCAGATGATCATGAGATTCCATTTGCTTCCAATAATGTCCACGACTGATTCGAGTCTACATTTGGTTACCTTTTCGCATTTCAATTATAATCCCTCAATAC
>NZ_DATMYY010000099.1:0-30935 GCF_035560735.1 Methanospirillum sp. | reverse complement strand
GATACTAAAGCAGAATATATTAAAAACAGACCTTTTGATAAGAGACATTATAAAAAGATGGTCATTTCCTTCCTTGAGAAATTTAATGGGGCAACACGGAAGGAGATCGATCAGCTCCTGATCGATAAATTATCTGATGTTCTTTCTGATTCTCAGAAACGGGATGTAATCAAGAATCTGCTACAAGAGATGAAACGCGAGAACACCATTAATATTGTTGGCAAGTCCAGATGGGCACGATGGGTTCTGTCTAAACCCGAGCAGGATGAAAAAAGTTAGACAGAGATTAGACCTAGACAAGATTGAGTAAACTTGTTTCAGGAGGTATTTTTAAAAAACATCTGTCTAATGAAGAGTTATCTCGTTCTGATTACCTTGTTTTTATAGATAGATGTGTGTTAAAAACTGATAGTGTTGTTTTAATCACCCCCAATCAGAAACAAAGCCACCTTTTCCTCTGCCACTTCTCCAGTATATTCCGAATCTGCCAGGGAGTAATACCCACCTTCACCGCTCCGGGCTCTGCAGGTTTGAAAACGAGAACACAAAGATATATCTCAAAATGATAACCAGGATCATCCCCTCGATCCGGGTTGCGATCATCTCTCCCCCTGATGAGATGTTCTTCACTTCTGACACTGAAGCAGACCTCACAGATTGTCATCTTCATCTTGGGATCATACCAAATCGCTTAATGAGTATCACATAGTTTACACCGGCAAAGATCCGTATAAATCCGCTGTATCGCTGCCGGATTGAGCAAATCTGGCAGACTCCGAAACGTTAGTGCCTCATCATAGCATCGCTTACGGCTCTTCTTGAGACTCCCGACCTGTTTGCTATCCGCTCCCGGTAATACACCCACTCCAATCAGTAGCAATCACAAGAATCGAAACAATACTTCAGTAAGATCTAGAGGAAAAGAGATTCTTGTTTAAACTCCTCTATACTGTCAAAAGTCTGATGAAAAAGGCTAAAAAATGGGACAACTTGATGGTACAAACATTCGGATTTGTAAAACAATGGAAGACGAAAAAATCCGACCGGAGGGAGGCTGATTAATGCGGGGAAAGGGAGTCGAACCCCTGAACTCCTATGAGAAACGCTCTTGAGGCGTTCGCCGTTGACCACTTGGCTATCCCCGCACAAGAATAGGAATAGTGTGAATAGGTATCCACACCACGCTGACCTTAAACTGTTGTTCTGTGAAATATTAGTAAGTTACCCGTACGTGAACCCTACTGATGACACCCGCACCCGACACCGGGGTCCTCTATAGCGACACTCATCTTTCCACCCGTCCGCTTCAGGTTCGAAGCAGGATCAACAAGCCCATGATCGCCCCGTGGATCGATGATCAAAAAGAACGGGTAACTCTGCTGCGGAATATATCCGGGAACCGTGAAGGAAAGGCTCTCTTCCTTAACTTCTCCTGATTTCATCGGGCTGATCACTGCATCCACCGGAATCAGTTCATTCCCACCGAGAAACGCATGCACCTCCACCTGGCTCGCAGAGGTATCATCAGCACCAAGGTTTCGTATCGTCACTCCCGGTTTAATCCCAGAACCAGGTTCTACCCTTACTGCCGTGTCAATACCAGATATTGTGTCTATTGTATATCTGGGACCAGTAGATGATGCACCACTTGCTGCAAGTCTCCCTGCCATATCATGACCTGCCTGACCCGGGGTTGAAACAACTACGGTGGATGTAGCAGAAACTCCTTTGTCGCATGATGACGGAAACGATGACCCGGTCCCGTAGACGGCGAAAATTACATACGTCCCCGGAGTTACATCAACTGGAACCGCTGACTCCATGTGAACGGTTCCAGGTTCAGAACCTGAAGAGAGAGACTTCCAGGTAAGCAGTTTTGCATCCTTGCAGTCTCCATCCGGCTTGTTGAACCACAAGGTAAGATACCCATCCATACCCGTTGCTCCCGGAGAGAAGAGAAGATCAGTGGTGATATACCCCCCCTGCTCGGATGCTCCGGAAATTGAGAGGTTTACGGGCCCTGCCAGTGTCGGAGTGATTAATAAAAAGCAGAATAGTGCCAGGATGCCTGGCACCAGAATATACTTCATGCGGTACTCTTCTGCCTGACGTCTGATAATCTTCCCGGTTGCAGAAATCAGGGGCACTTACTCTTTTCCCAGGGATCAGGTTCAGGGATATAATCGGGTTCAGAATCCGGATCCCATGCATCAAGCATTTCCCGTAGTGTGTCAGCAAGAACCAAAACCTCTTCCCTGGTATTATAGCAGGCAACCGACGCCCTGACAGTCCCCTGGTCGCAGAAAGATCGGGCATACGGTTCTGCACAATGCATCCCACTTCTCACACAGATTGATGCCATCTCATCAAGCCGGGTTGCAACAAGATCCGGGTGAAGCCCCTGAACACCGAACGAGAGAACTGAAGTTCCCCTCGGGCTGAAGATATCAACCAGGCCAAGCTCTTCGAGGGCATCAAAAAGAGCAATCCCCAGGGCCTCTTCATGATCCGCGATCTCTTCGGCGCCTAGTTCGTCAACCAGCCTGATAGCAGGACCCATCCCGATAATCCCTGGAATGTTTGGTGTTCCTGGCTCAAGTCGTGCAGGAACAGGACGGAGGGTTACCTCCTCAAATGAGACGGAAGCAACAGTTCCGCCACCATACTGACTTTCTGACAGGGTTGCAGGATCCTCGGCATAAAGGGCACCAACACCCTGTGGACCAAGAAGCCCTTTGTGCCCGGCAATAGCCAGGTAATCCATTTTCGTGATATCAACAGGGATATGCCCGACCGACTGGGCACCATCAACCACGATGACTGCACCGGCATCATGGGTAATGTCTGCAATCTCGTCAACCGGCTGGATTGTCCCGGTCACATTTGTCATCTGGGTGACTGCGACCACACGGGTCTTTCCAGTGATCATATCACTCACAGAGTCGGGATCAACATACCCGCCTTCCTGTGGGATGATGCCAATCTTCACCCCCCGTTTCTTCAGCGCCATCCAGGGAAGCAGATTGGAGTGGTGCTCAAGGGCAGTGCAGAGCACTTCGTCACCTTTCTTCCAGGGGAGGCCCTGTGAAACGAGATTTATTGCCCCGGTGGTATTTCCGGTCCAGATGATCTGCTCCGGATAGGCACCGAGAAATGTGGCAAGTTCCTCTCTGCTCTCCTCACACCTGATTGTTGTCTCCCTGGCAAGCCGATGTGTGGCTCTCCCGTAATTCCCGGCGTATTCATAAAAGAAATCGCAGATCGCCTCAACTGACCGGACCGGAGTCTGGGTGGTTGCAGCGTTGTCAAGGTAGATGACCTCTTCGAGGACCGGGAACTCCTCTCTGAGAGCCGTGAGATTGTACATCTGATGTACGAGAATTAACCTGAAACTATAAAGGAGTCGTGGGTAATCAACTGAAAGGCCGGAAAATTACATGAAGTCAGCAAGCCCGAGCTGCTCTATCTTCTCCTCGCCGAAGGTTGATTCGATATTCATGTTGATAACCTCAACACGCTGCCGGGTGTATTCTGATATATGAAAATTCTCGCAGATCTCCTGTGACATCTTCAGGTACTTCTTCACCGAGCCTTCATGCACAGTCGGGATCACTGTTCCACCGCACCGGCATTTACCTGAAAGAGGCATACGACGGTAACTGGTGTTGCACTTTGTGCACCTGAACTTCTGTTTTGCAAACGCTCCGAGGTTTCCCTGAAGGTCACGGATGAAATGCGTCTGGAGAACCCGTTCAGCCACGTCATGCTCGTCAACGGCTTTGATCTTTCTTGCAAGTTCAAGCTCACAGTTGAGTTTGTCAACCATCGATTGGAGCTGGGTGTACATGGTATCCAGTGGTCCGGCTGATATGTCAGAGGTATCATGGGTGAAGAAGAAGCCCTCTATCTGGTTCTCTTTCCCAAGCCGCTTCTCAACCCGGTCGATGAGCCCTTCAACATCTTTCGGGTGGGCATACTCGAGTGCTTTGAGATACATCTCAAGCGGATACCCATCACAGACATCAAGGTTGTGACTCTCCTTGTCGATCTCGGTCGGGTCAATCCTGCTGCTGAGCACAAGCGGGGCATCCATTGATCCACCACGGGTCTCGGGAAGGAATGCACGGGAGAAGTTGATCAGCC
Source organism: Methanospirillum sp. (assembly GCF_035560735.1). Taxonomy (GTDB): domain Archaea; phylum Halobacteriota; class Methanomicrobia; order Methanomicrobiales; family Methanospirillaceae; genus Methanospirillum. Next base: position 26,792 of record NZ_DATMYY010000099.1, on the reverse strand, counting down.
CATCAAGCAGGAGCATAACACAGTCCTCGTCACCATCGCACTGCCCGGTGAAGATACCGTTCGCGACTACGTTATGGTCTCGGTCAACAGTCAGGCAATACACCCGCTCATCAGGAGACTGGACATAATCGATCGTGGCAATACGGTCAGAGATGACCACCCCACCTTCCCAGACCGGGACCGCATCCCCTACCTTCACCTCAAGGGCACGGATCTTGCGCAGGTAATCTACATCCCAGACCAGCATCGCATGGTCAGGAGTTACAATGAGCTCTTTTCCACGCACAGTTACGAATTTTATCAGATTCTGTGGAGACCGGTGTACCGAGATTGAAGTCACTTTGCGGATATGGGGCATACCCGAGGTGTCTATACTTCTGGCATAGGCAGGTCGTGTGGGATCTGCGTAAAAAGTCCCGATACTGTCCACTCCGGCCTGTGAGAGATCGAGTCGTTCAAGCACGAACTGACGGATCGGGACAGCGTGAATCCCTGTCTCATCACCGATCTCTATCAGGGTATCCCCAAAGAAGCAGTTCCGCCGTTTTGCTGCATGGAAGAAGGGATGCCCGTACCCGACATTTGCCTTTGAGAATCCGATCAGGCGGACAAGCACCCCGGCACTCGTATGGGGAGCAAGTCCGATGATGAGATGGCCGATTAGGTCGCTCCGCTTCTCGCAGTTGTAAAATGGTTCAAGTCCGTACACCTTCACAAGCAACTGGTCAATGAATTTGGTGCAGGCAAGTAGGTAATCTCCACATCCTTCAGGTACAAGGATGTCCTGGGGAGGGAGCTCCAGGATCTGCTCACGATCAGTCAGTTCCTTGCCATAGATATCATGGGTATACCCAATCTCAACCAGCCGCTCGGCCGGGACACTGATCTCACGAGGGCGGAAATGGGTGAGAGGCATATCGATGATATCAAACCTGACCGTGCCATCCTTGAAGACAAAAAGTTCGTTTAGGGATCTGAGGACTCCTTTCTCAAGCAGTTCAACAGGTTTGAGCCTTGAAACAAGACCTTTGACACCTTTCACCAGATCTCCAATCTGCTCCCTGACCCCGAGATTATCGAGTGCCTTCTGGTACTGCTGTTTGACATTGATCGTATATTCGCGTACGCAGGTTCCGGGAACCCCGCACTGTGGACAGGTTCCCTCTCCCACTTCAATGCCGCAACGGGGGCAGGCAATAACCGGAATAGTGTGTGCTCCACAGTTGCACCTGTTCAGATAGGTCTCGGTCCTGCAGGCTGGACAGCGACGAACTCCCATCTCAAGCTTAAGAATCCCTCCATCGGTATTGGCCTTGTAGGTGTGCTTTCCTGCCTCCTGAAGAGAGCGGCGTGATCCTCCACTTTCACCGACAGGAAAGAGCACATGGGGAGCAGGTTTCATTTCACGCGGCTTTGACTTGCCAGGCCGTCCCATTCGCCCCCCGATCCGGGTACCTGCCTTTGACCTGAACCTGAGTCCGGAAAGATGCATAACGAGATCAAGACTGACACCAGGAATCTCTCCTTCCCAGGAGGATTTCATGGAGAGGTTCTCATCAAGCCCGAGACATCTGCAGAAGAGGTGTGCCGGTGAGATCAGAAACATCTCATCACGAACCAGGTGCGGACAGAGGATGTTCTCAAGAATCTCCTTGATGGCAGGATCCTGGGAAATCTTCAGGGTATTATCAGTCAGTGATCCATGTTTGCTTATGTATTCGGCAAGTTCCCTGATCTCTTCCGGCTTCGCATCATCCCAGAGGAGAGTAAAGTCAGGATGAAGATATGCTCCAGCCTCGCAGCAGGAAAGAGCCTCCTCCTCGCTTGTCGGATGGCCGACGCCACCTTCCAGGTGCCACCATGCCTCACAGTAGGCACAGGGGACAAGAACATGGTTATTCTCCATGAACTCGCCGTAGCTGAGAAGAATCTCTCCCACATCAAGGATTGAGGCAACCTGCGGGGAGAGTTCACGTGCCTGTTTTGCATCATCAACCCTGAGAACATCCCCGTTGATCAGCCTGACCGTTGGCCCCTGGATAGAGTCAACCGGTGAAATACCAGCGGCTTTTCCAGGCCGCTCGGTCTTCATCTGGGTCCCTACCGCGAGAAAATCCCCAAGAATATGAAGAGTTGCAGGGTGAAGCCCGCCGGCTGCGAGACCAGTGTTTCGGGATCTCCCATACACTAGTCTGAACCCGCCTTTGCGCATCGGGTATGCAAAGACCGGTCGTCCACCAATGAGATCACGGAGGAACTTGTCTTTTGGATGGATACCGACCTCCTTCTCTTCGTGGTCAGACCCTGAAGGAGTGGTAGATTGCATCAGGCTTTCGAGCCAGTCCCACCCGCTCATCTTCATCTTTTTCACATTGCGCATCACCTTGGGGGCCTTCAGGATAAGCCCTTCAGCGATGACGAGAGCCATTCCACCCCTGACCGTGTTTGTCTCAACACGCTCAAGATTCCGGTACCCCGAGACCTCCTCCCGTTCTGTGGGTTCACCATCGATGCAGACCGGACAGTTCTGAATGATCAGCCTGATCTCTTCAGGAGACGGGAGGTACTGCAGGCTCATGATCGAGTTATACTGTCTGATCTCCTCGACATACCGTTCCACCTCTTCAGGTCGTGGGATGTACCGGTTGAGTCCGAGTAGACTCCTGACATAATCACCTACAAGAACAGAGAGTGCCTGTGCAGTACCACCAGCACTCCGGATTGGACCGGCATAATAGATCGAGAGATACTCGGTCCCGTCATCATTCTTTTTTATTGCAATCTTTGCGATCCCTTCGATCGGTGCAGATACCACACCCTCGGTGACCAGAGCCATTGAGGTCCGTATTGTGTGGTCCAGGATCTGTTCGTTGTCTGTCTCACCGAACTTTCGTGTTGCAAACACATCACCGATCTTGAGGGAAGCCTCCTCACGTGACATCCGGGACTCAAGATCACGGATACAGGCCGCAACCCCTTTGATCCCGACCTGTGCCTCAACACGGTCCGCGAGATCATTAGCTATCGGGATCTCCACCACGGTCTCCGGATCGATCCCGACCTTCCTGGCTTGTCCCGCTACTTCCATCGCCTTTGCTAATCCGGCATTCAGGCGATCATAGTACTTCTGCATATGAGGAGAGATATCAGCCATGACTCTTTGCTCTATAGAGATATGACCGGATTCTATATGGCATGAAGTATCAGGAGGAAGAGTGTGCAGTCTGCTGTCCGGGCTGGGAATTTGCCTCACGTAGCAGGTCACTCATAGAAGCATCCCAGTGCCCCGAATCCTGTGCCCGGTTCAGGATACTGATGGCTGAACTTTTATCATTAAGCTTCAGGTATGACTCGGCCATCGCTTTTGTAACCGCAATATCTTCAGGGTTCCTGTCAGGTATCTTTGAAAAAGACCTGATTGCATCACGATAGTACCCTTCAGCTCCCGGTTGGGTAAGTTTTGTGAGGGCATCCCCTTTCTTCAGTTCCGCAAACCCTTTTGCACGCCATGCTTCAGAAAACGTCGGAAGTTTTGCAGTAGCATCACGATAACTGTCGATTGCCTTCTGATACTCCTCCTCCTGCATCCACTTGTTTCCCTCATTAAGGGAATTTCGTGCATCAGTGCTGTTTACTCCGTTGATCCAGGGAATCAAAAAGAGTTGGGCCAGTATGAGGACCGCCATGAGCAGGGACAGGTAAAAAAGAACAACCTGAAGAATCCTTGGGATTGTACTTTGAGGCGGTTTTACTGGTTCTTCGTCAACCGGTCGCCTATAAGATCCATGGTGCTGATGAGAGTGATACCAGGTATGGGGATCACGATATCGCTGCCTCCCCTGGTGATATCTTCCATACAGAGAGCCTTCGGCAAGAACCAGGCTTGCATCATATGCCTCCCTTTTTTTGGGATCCTTAAGGACCTGGTATGCCTCGTTTACAACTTTAAAGAGCTCATCCGCATCCGGACTTTCACAGACATCAGGATGAAGAATTTTCGCAAGTTTGCGATACGAGGCAGTAATATCCTGCAGAGAAGCATCTGGACGGAGATTCAGGATATCGTAATAGGTCTCCCCTGCCTGGTTCATCTCACGTACCGGATCTTGATATATCCATATCTGATGTCAGGATAATAAACTGCACCGACCAGATCTCATTGTCCATGAAAGAGGTAATTGCCGGGTCTACCGGCAGGCTGCAGAGAGGCAGTCATCAAGTGTTCCGATTACAGAGGCTGCACCGCACATATTTGGGACATATGCGAGTGCCTTTCCGCTTGACACCATGATGGTCTTATATTGTTCAAGTGCAGGAGAGACAACCATGCAGGTATCGGCAAACACCCTCGCCCCGCTCTTCTCAATGATTCCCACCGATTCTGCAGATCGTGTGATGACACCCTTTGCAGCAAAAATATAGAGCGGTTTTTTCACTCTACACCCCTGCAGTTTTTCCGCTATCTTTGTAAGCTCTTCATCTGAACAGTGCGGACAGCCGATGGCAACAGCATCAGGCTCGGCCGATGAATACACATCTGCAACTTCTGATGCAGTGATGGTGATCGACTCAAGGGCGGATGTATCATACTTGAACACCCGGGCTTCAGGAGTAATATCCTGAACATGATACAGGGCTGTAGCCCCGGTTGCAGCCATCGCTGCACCAAGGTTCTTGAGTTGGTCCCTTGATGGCCTGATTCCCGTAAATATTGGCACCCGGTTTCCTGCAATCTTTCCAGCAAGATACCCGAGAGCACCATACCAGGACTCATCACTCTTTTCAGGAGCATCTTCTACATGAAAGGAAAGCACCGGGGACCTGTTCTCAACAAGGTGCAGACCATATGCGGGAGTTCTCCCAAGAATTGCAGCCGCAAGGGCAGAAGGACCTCCTTCCCGGTTTGTCCGTGCCCCGATGACTGAGTTTGCATACGCAACCGCTGACGACTCTGACCAGGCAAGATGGTCGCCGTACTCTGTGATTGTCAGATAATAGGGAGTGCAGGTGCATTCAAGCCTGATGCCAAGCCGTTCATAGGCTGCAATCACATCAAGTTGGTTTTTAGCAAAAACGGGATCGATTTCCATCTCTTTCCATCTGATCCGGTCCATGCCAACCGGGTTGAGGATTGCAGGAACACTGGCTTTGGCATCAAGACTGGAGAGCCATTCAAGCCCCCATCTGCCAATCGTCTTGTATGATGCACCTGATACCTGGGCACTGCGGATGGGGACCATCTTCTCTGCTTCAAAGACCTTTCCCATTGCAACCAGGATCTCCATCAGCTGCTGGCGGGTTGGTCCCTCTTCACCCGCAAGGACTGCCTCTTCTTCAGCGGTCAGAAACATTACTGCTCCCACGTTGCCCTGATGAACTCGTCTTCCCTGCCCATCTCCATGGTGGCGTCAATTCCCATCTTGACATTGAGTCCATCGCCAATCCGGGTCGGGTCAAGTGAAGAACCCCGGATACCTGAAATTATAATTGTATCAGTATCAGCCCTCACCCGGGTTGCAATGGCGTATTCGACATCCAGAGGATCAGATGGGTTGATATCTTCGTCAACGATGACCACATGCTTGAGTGATGTATGTGCAGCAAAAGCAGCCAGGATTGCATTCTTCCCATCTCCCTGGGTTCGTTTTCTGATCTGGACAACTGCATGAAGGTATCCACAGCCACCTTTTGTAAGCACCACGTCAGACACTCCGGTCACTCCTGCTACAGCCTTATAGATCAGTGGTTCATACGGAGCACCCATCAGGATTTTATGTTCATCGCCACCGGGAAGAATCCCGTGGTAGATCGGATCAGATTTCATGTACATCCCGGTGATCCTGATCACCGGCTGGGTCCGGACCGGGTCATAGGTTCCGGTGATGTCAACGAACGGTCCCTCTTTAGCAGTCTCGCTGCCGATGAACCCTTCAAGGATGATCTCTGCATCAGGAACACGGACTCCGTTACTGAGAGTCTTTACTTTGATCTCACCACCAAGCAGTTCTGCTGCAAAAGGCAGTTCCATCCCGACCGGGACCCTGCTGCAGCTTGCAAACATGACCAGAGGATGCAGCCCTATCGCAATAGCAACCGGAAGTTCCTTTCCGTCTGCCAGGGCTTGTTTCAGCATGGTATGGGTATGCCTTCCCTCAACAAGCCGTGCAACCAGTTTGTCTTTCCCGGACTGAAGCATCCGGTGCACTGATGCATTCTCTATTCCATTGTACCGGGAGAAGACCACCCCTGCACAGACATATCTGCCTGCATCAAGCGGGTAATGCTTCATGATCGGGATCTGGTCAAGATCCGGTGAAGAGCATGCGATAGTCCCGTCTTCAATAACTCTTCCATCATACCGGCAGGCTGCAAGATGGGGAACCATCTTATCGGCACTCACCCCGAGAGCCAGTGCAAGGGCCTCTCTGCTTGCGGTGACATTCATCACTGCCTTCTTTCCGTCAAGATTGTGGAAGAAAAGAAGTTTGTCTGTTCCAAACGATCGTTTCGGTGCTTCAAACTCAGAGGAGACAGGTTCATGAATGTCAATGACCAGGCCTTTGTTCCTCATCAGATCAATACAGGTTCTCATTCGTATCCACTCCATCTGCTGGTTATCTCGATCTCAACACCGAGATGATCAATTATCCGTGAGACCACGGCATCCACCAGATCTTCTATGGTTGCCGGTTTACTATAGAACGGCGGGCTTGCCACCATGATAGTCGCTCCTGCGTCATGGGCGGTAAGCATATTGGTGATATGTATCCGGGAGAGCGGATTCTCCCTGAGGAGGAGAATACAAGGTCTGCGTTCCTTCAGGGTGACATCAGCCGCCCGTGTCACCAGGTTCGGAGTTATTCCGTTTGCCACTGAGGCAAGGGTCTTCATACTGCACGGTACGATGACCATGCCATCATGTCTGAACGACCCACTTGCAATAGGTGCAGCAAGATCATCAAACCGATGGAGAGTGACAGGAAACCCGGAGAGAGAGACTCCCTCATGGACAGCAATCTCTCCTGCCACCGGGCTGACTACAAGATGAACCTCGGCAACCGGTGAGAGATAATGCAAAAGCCGGGATGCATAGATCATACCACTTGCCCCCGACACCCCGATAACAAATTTTCTGGTCATACCTGAACCATGCAGCAGCCATTGTCAGAGTTAGTCTCCCTAATCACATGGCAGATGGCCGCCCGTACTTATCGTTTAGTACCAATGCATGAAATACACACCTGAAACACAAAAGTTCACATTATCAATAAAAATGGTGCATGGAAAAAATTCGGGAATTTTTCATAATAACTGCTCACGTTCCACTTACCAGCAGAATCACCAGAACCATTCATGAGTCGCGCATATCCTGCGCACCAGGGGAGGTTAGGGAAATAAACGCCATTTCCGATTTATCGCCTCAATAATATTCACAAGATTAAGAAAAATTCCATACAGGCGCTAATTTAACATTAAAGCGAAATTCTGGCTGCGATTAGGAGTGATAGTATTTTATAGAGCTTAGCGTAAAGATTAGCACATATATCTAGTGATCAGTCCACTTGGCCATTACCTAGTGGACTATGCGGATGGGAGGAGTAATGATGAAGATTTGGAGATATCTGCCCTATATGATGGTGATTCTTCTCTGTCTCTGCGGGACCGCAGTGATAGCAGAGTTGACACTCACCACCGGAACACCGGTCGTACAGTCCGACACGGTTAATCCGGCAGCACAGAGCGGTGCCAGTGGCATATCAATTATGGCTGCGGCATCAGATCCTGATGCATACACTCTGAAGAACACACTGACACTTGGATCTGTTCAGTATATCCTTACGAGAGACCAGTGCGGAGGATCAAAGAAACAGATCACAACCGGCAAGCTGAAACGTGTTCATCCAAAGGTCTATGACAATGGGGTCGTGTACGAGGAGTGGAATGCTGGAACATCCCAGGTGGGGAAGTATGATTTCAGCACCGGATCATCGGGGATCGTAAATCCGTCAAGTCAGCAGCAGACGTACCCTGATGGATCAAACCGAATGATTGCCTATGAACAGGATGCATCACCTGGCACTTCGATAAAAAACATCTTTGTGTATGATACCCAGAGTCAGACATCTTTCCAGGTCTCACCGAGTACATCTAACCAGAACCAGCCTGCAATTTCAGGTAGATATGTTGTCTGGCAGGACTGGACTTCAGGGAATGCAGATATTGCTCTTGCAGATCTCAACAGCCGTAAGGTTGATCTGAACAGTGGGAAATACGACGTAAACAGCAACAAGGTAAACCTGATCTGTAATGATCTCGGAGATCAGAGTAAACCAGACATATCTGGCAATTACGTTGTATGGGAAGACTGGAGAAATGGGAATGCAGATATCTACATGTATGATATCAGCGCTGGAAAAGAATACCAGCTGACGTCAGACAGTTCAGATCAAAAGAATCCAAAGATCAGCGGAAATATTGTTGTCTGGGAAGACACCCGCAATGGTGGCTCCGATATCTATGGAATGGATCTGAGAAATATGCATGAAATACGCCTTTCCGGCACAGGAAGTGCATATAGTCCGGATGTTTCAGGTGTTCTCGTTGTCTGGGAGGATCGCTCAGGTAGCAACGCAGATATCATGCTCCTCGACCTGATCAGCGGAAAAATATACAACCTCGGCAACGATCAGTTTGACCAGAAAGCACCATCCATATACGGTGATTACGTTGCCTGGGAAGACTACAGCTCAGGAAACCCGAACATATATGTCATGCAACTGAGTGGTTCGGGAATCAGTGCGGGAGCAGGACGGACACCAAATGGAAATTACTATTTCTATGGATCTATCCACCGTGCAGGTAATCCGGTACCGCTAGGATCAACAATTACTGCAATGGTAGATGGTGAAAGTGCTGCCAGAGCCAGTTTCGTTGTTGACAAAGACGGGGCATTTGGATCACAGGATGGAAAATACTTTAATATCCCGATCTACTCCGATGATGTTGGAAAGAAACTCACATTCTACGTTGATGGTACACCAGTTGATCAGTCCATTGTGATTGCAGCTGCCGGAGGAACCCAGATGCTGGACCTGAATGTTTCAGGTACCGCCAGTATTATATCCGGACCTGTTCAAGGAACACAGACTGGCAAGTATCAGTTCTACGGGGCTATCAACAACGCAGGAACTCCGATCCCGGTTGGATCAACTATCACAGCCATGGTTGAGGGGTCAACCGATGTCCGTGGCAGTTTCACCGTTGACAAAGACGGAGCATACGGGGCACAGGGCAGCAAATACTTTGATGTTCCGGTTTACTCAGGTGATGTTGGAAAGAAACTGACATTCTACGTAGACGGTATACCGATCGATCAGACGCTGGTAATTGGAAAAGACGGGGGAATCCAGTCACTGGATCTGAGTTCGTCGTATGGTTCAAGAGTGAACAGTTACCAGTTTTCAGGTAACGCCCAGCTGAACTCACAGAATGCTCCAAGTGGAACTACCCTGTATGCATTGATAGACGGAAGAGTCAGAGGACAAGCTGCAGTGTATACAACCGGCAAGTACTCAGGGCTTAATGTCCCCGTCTATTCACCGGATATAGGGAAGTATATCACATTCGCTGCAACATACAACGGAATTACCTACTATTCAGGCCAGCAGGTCCAGGTTAGTTCAGGCAGCAGTGGAGGGGTAGGCCTGATGTCAGTTGGAACTGTATCTGCCGAGTCGGTGATATCACAGAATCTTGATCTCTCGTTCTCATCATCCTCATCCACCCTGAATCAGTACGTTCTGAGTGGAACTGCCTTAATCGGGAACCAGTATGCCTCGAGCGGAACAATCATCACTGCTCTTGTGGGCAACGTTGGCAGAGCTCAAACAACTGTAAGTTCACCGGGTCAGTATTCAAGCCTGACCGTACCAATATACTCATCAGATGCAGGTCAGTACATGACCTTCACGGCATCATACAACGGTGCTACATATACAACATCGCAGCAGTATCAGGTTGGTAGTACAGGAACAAGCACTGGTACAAACACCGGAACAGGAGGCGTTAGCCTCATGTCTCTTGGATCCACTGGCGGGGTATCTGCAGAAGGAACAATAACCCAGCGCCTGGATCTGACATTTAGTTCCTCTTCCTCTCCATCCCAGTCCAAGTACTGCTTCTATGGTATGGCTACCATCGGAGGTTCACCTCTTGATAACGGACGAATTATCTATGCTGTTGTCGACGGCCAGGCACGTGGCCAGATAACAGTAAGCTCTGCCGGGCAGTACGGTTCTGCAAACGGTCCGTACCTTGAGGTTCCAATCTACCAGAGTGATGTAGGTAAGAAGATCAGTTTCCAGACCGACACAGGATCTGAAGCAGATCAGACGCAGTTGATTGTAAACGGACTCATTCTGCCAAAGAATCTAAATTTCTCAACTCAACCAGCTAGTTATGTTGAGTTCACGGCAACTCCGGTTCAGGGAAGCGCTCCACTTTCAGTAAAATTCCTTGACAAATCAACAGGTAATCCGAAGTCACACTACTGGGACTTTGGAGACGGCACAACATCCACCGATTCCAATCCGGTTCATGTCTACCAGCATGATGGACTGTATTCTGTTGGTGTAGTAGTTGGATACTGGAATGGAGATTCTAAAACCGCAGTTAAGCAGAATTACATCGCAGTAGGAGCCGTCACTCCTCCAAGTGCACAGATCGGACTCAACCCGGGATGGAACTTCATATCCACCCCGAAGATGCTTGTTGACGGTATGAACAGTGCAAAAGGAGTATTCGGAAGGATAGACGTAGGTGGGCACAGTATCTTCAGTTACAACCCACGTGCAAAAACCTGGAGCACGGTAACTGCCGATATGACCATCAAGCCGCTTGATGCGTTCTGGATCTATTCAACCAAGAAGGATGCACTGAATCTTTACTTCGCTGATGATGCACTGCAGATTCCGCAGACTAAAAAACTGGTCAAAGGATGGAACACCTTTGGTGTCACTAACCTTAACACAATATCAGCATACAACACCCTTCTGTCAATCAGGGATAAGTGGGTGTACGTTATCGGATATGACTCTGCATCCCAGAGATTCCAGAATACGATTATGAACGTCCCAGACAGCTCCCAGGGATCACTCTATCCGGGATATGGATACTGGATCTACATGAGTGACGATGGAGATCTGGCTGCAGCAGGTATCTGAACACCTGTTTCATTTTTGAGTAAAACGGGATGAAAACGATGAAAGTTTTGACAGGTTTTATAGCACTTTTTGCTCTGCTACTACTCTGTGGACCAGTCCTGGCAGCAGAGTTTGAACCGGTTGCAACCTTCAGCATTCAGGAAGCTGCCACCCAGGTTCCGGGAGCTGAAGAACAAATGACGTTTGATTCGATATATGACTGGGAACCCAGGCTCGATGAGCGATATCTCACGTGGGTCAGTTATAGTGCGGGTCAGGGAAAAGTCTGGTATTATGATACAAAGGATGGCAAACGTGAGACAGTATCAAACGTTGCCTGCGACCAGAACGATCCTGATATTTCAGACGGGAAAATCGTATGGGATGATACCCGCAGCGGTAACTCTGACATCTATTCTTATGACATTTCTTCAGGAAAGGAAGAGGTAGTATATTCTTCAACAAGCAACAAGTTCCGCCCAGCTATATCAAATGGACTCGTTGCATTTGAAGATTATAACGGCCATGATAACAGGGATATTGGATTTATAAAAGCAGGTTCAACAGGAAAACCGGTCTATATCGACCAGAACCAGATGGACAAGGCGAACCCTGATGTTGATGGTGACTGGATCGTCTACCAGCAGCTTGATGATGGAAAGGAAGACTGGAACATCTATGCCTACAACGTCAAGACCGAACAACTTGTCCAGGTAACCCGGGATCCTGCAACCCAACAGAAACCACGGATATCAGGAGACCTTGTTGTTTGGGAAGACAACCGGAGCGGTAAGTGGGATATCTTCATGTACAACCTCAAGAAGGATCTCACAACCGCAATCACCTACGATGATGTGGATGACCATGATCCATCTGTATCAGGCAGCAATGTAGTCTGGTCACGGGTTGAGCAGAACGGAGTCAGTCACATTTACATGGTCAACCTGCAGATACCAGCCACTTATGTGGTGAGCCCGGGCCCGGGGAACCAGATCAAGCCTGATATCTACGTTGACAAGGTTGCCTGGCAGGACGACAGACTTGGAAACTGGGATATTTTCCTGTACACATTAAAGCCGAACACTCCCTTTAGAGCATATGAGTTTTACGGACCAGTGACCGTCAACTACCTCCCGGCCCCTGTAGGAACGGAGATTCAGGCAAAGGTGAACGGTAAGACAAAGGGTACCATCACAGTCTCTAAAGAAGGTTATTACGGCGGTCAGGACAGTTACAGCGGTAAATTATCTGTAAATATTGAACAGGCAGATATCGGGAAGGTCATCACATTCTGGGCTGACGGAGTTCAAGGAACACCAACTATTCCAATCAGCGGAGGTGGCACTACTCAGGAACTCTCCCTAAACTTTGCCAGTGCAAAGCCACAGGCAGACCTCTGTTTCTATGGTTCTGTCTTTGTTGACGGCCAGGCAGCAGAAAAAGGGACAACAATAACTGCCAGAATAGACGACGTCATCAGGGGAGAGATTACAACAACCCAGTACGGCATGTACGGCGGACCTGGTGACCAGGAGCCTGCACTCAAGATCCCAATCACTGAAAATGATCTCGGCAAACATGTAACCTTCTGGCAGGGAGATTACAAGTCTGCAGAGACCTTCCAGATCACAAGCGGTGGCAGATTCAAACAGGATCTGAGTTTTACAAAGGCAAACCCACTTTCACCGTACGAGTTTTACGGGTATATCCAGTTTGACGGAAAATCAGCTCCTGCAGGGACACCTCTTGAGGCCAGAATCGACTCAGTTCCGGTGACCACCTATGTCACAAGGTACTCGGGTTCATACGGAGGACCGGGCGAGACACCAGAGGATGCCCGCCTCATCGTTCCGATCAAAGAGGCAGATGTTGGAAAGACGATCTCATTCTGGACCGGGACACAGCGGGCACCTGAAACACAGGTGATTGCACGATCTGGCGAACGGATTGTAAGAAAGGATCTCGATTTCTCCTCTGCACCTTCCGGAATAATTGCAGACTTTTCTGCAAACCCAACTTCAGGAGCTACTCCGCTGACAGTGAAGTTCACTGATCTCTCGGCTGGAAACCCAACAATGTGGGTATGGGACTTTGGAGACGGACCAATTCCGATGGACGCAAATGATTCAAATATATCATGTGCAAGCGGAAACTGCAACTCCATAGCAAACCCGACCCACACATACCGGGCTCCCGGTACTTACACCGTAACCCTCACGGCAAGTAACCGGCAGAGCTCTGACACTAAAGTGAAGACCGGGTACATAACCGTAGGAAGCACACCTTCATTCAAGGCAGATTTTACTGCTGCTCCAACTTCAGGACCGGCTCCACTCACAGTCCAGTTCACTGACCTGACAACCGGAAATCCGACCATGTGGAACTGGGACTTCGGGGATGGACCAATCCCGATGTCTGCAACTGATGCAAACGTATCGTGTGCCAGCGGGAACTGCAACTCCATAGCAAATCCCAAGCACACATATTCCCATGACGGAGTTTACACCGTAACGCTCAGGGCATCAAACCAGTACGGTAACTCAGACACACAGGTTAAACAGGCCTATATCACCGTCAGCAATACTCCGGTTCCTGGGTTTAAGGCTGACTTCACTGCTGCTCCAACTTCAGGAGCAGCTCCACTCACAGTCCAGTTTACCGACCGGACGACCGGAAACCCAACCATGTGGAACTGGGACTTCGGGGACGGGCCAATTCCGATGGGCGCAAATGATTCAAATGTGTCGTGTGCCAGCGGGAACTGCAACTCCATAGCGAATCCCAAGCACACATACTCCCATGATGGAGTTTACACCGTAACGCTCAGGGCATCAAACCAGTATGGTAATTCAGATACACAGGTTAAACAGGCTTACATCACAGTAAGCAGCATCCCGGGCCCTGTATTCAATGCTGACTTTACTGCTGCCCCAACTTCAGGACCAGCTCCGCTTACTGTCCAGTTTACAGACAAGAGTTTCGGTAGCCCGACTATGTGGGTCTGGAACTTTGGAGATGGTCCAATTCCAATGGATGCAAGTGGTGCAAATGTATCCTGCGCCAGTGGAAACTGCAACTCCATAGCAAACCCCAGGCATACCTACACGAAAAACGGAGCTTACACAGTCACCCTGACTGCAAGCAATGCACAGAACTCTGACACAGAAACTAAAGTAAACTACATCAATGTCCAGAATATTCCAACCTCTGATTCAATTCCAATTTCTGCAGGCTGGAACTTCATTTCAGTGCCAAAGAAACTTGTTGCAGGCAAGGATACTGCAGCAATATTCGGGTATATAGAAGTGGACGGACACAGTATATTCCAGTATGACTCAGTCCGGGGACAGTGGCTGACCCTGAACCAGTCAAACCAGATCAAGCCGCTTGAGGCAGTCTGGCTCTATTCCAAGAAGGCTGATTCAGTGCCACTCTCCTTTGATTCTGACCCACTTCAGATTCCACAGACCCGTGAACTGAAGAGAGGATGGAATGCAGTTGGATTTACCGGATTTGAACCTCTAGAGGCTAAGTTCACCCTTCTTTCAGTCCAGGACAAGTGGGTTAACTGCCTTGGATTTGACCGGGTCCTTCAGAAGTACAATGAGATGATCATTAAGGGACGCAACGATGATACCAAACTCAACCCGTACAACGGGTACTGGCTGTTTATGTCTGAAGATGGTGTCCTCGCTGCCATCTCTGCATAATTTTTGTTTTCCAGTACGATTGTCACGGTCTGAACCAGAGACCTGACACTAAAACAAGGTTTATGCATCATCGGGCCAGGAAGTATTTCAAGCCGTTAAAAGGCCCTAACCGTCTGAAGAGGGGTCAGGGATTATTATCGAATGGATACTATTAAGTTCCTGAGAGATGAGGTAGGAGTTACGTGGGTGTTTGAGTGACACTCGTCAGATTGTCTGGTGGTGGGATAGAATGAGATTACTCCATAATATTGCCCTCCTTCTGGTTGCGGTCACGCTTCTGCTGGCCTCACCATGTATAGGAGCGGTGCAGGCTGAAAGCGGGAGTTCAACGACTCCTGATTCTTGCGGACCGATGAATGGCGGTCCATGTATAATTGCTGATTTTATAGGCAGTCCAACAACCGGGGACGCGCCACTGAGAGTTCAGTTCCTTGATGCTTCCAGCGGAAGACCATCAGCATGGGCATGGGACTTCGGGGATGGCGGGACCTCATCAGCAGTAGCTGATCCGGTTCATACCTATACAAGGCCAGGAAAATACACTGTCAAACTGGTGGCTTCCAGTCTGACAAACGGAACAAGTACCAAAGTTCGTGAAGCGTACATTATTGTCCGTGATCCGACTCCGATTTCTGCAGACTTCATTGGGCATCCGACAGACGGATACGCTCCGCTTGATGTCCAGTTCTCTGACTGTACTATAGGGAATCCGGATCTCTGGAAATGGGACTTTGGGGATGGTTCCACAAGTAAAATCCAGAACCCGAATCACACCTATCAGAAACCGGGAAAATACACAGTTACACTCAATGCAAGCACTGCTCTTGGAGGAACTAGTACCAAGGTTAAGGAGGATTATATCACAGTTGAAGGACTCTGCAATATCAGTGCTGACTTCAGTTATACTCCATCCACAGGAATTGCTCCATTGACAGTGCAGTTCAGTGATCTCTCGTCAGGAAATCCAACCATGTGGGCATGGGACTTTGGGGATGGATCATCTGACATGGTAGCCAGCCCGAGCCATACCTACACAAAACCCGGAACATATACTGTTCGTCTGGCTGCATCAAGCCAGAGTTGTGGGGAAGGGGTTAAGGAAAAGACAATTACAGTGAACCCGTGTTCCATAAAGGCTGACTTTGTAGGAGCTCCAAACAGTGGCACCGCACCGCTCACCGTGCAGTTCACTGACAAGTCTATCGGAAACCCGACCATGTGGAAATGGGATTTCGGGGACGGGCCGATTCCAATGGACGCTGATGTATCATGCTCCAGTGGAGGATGCGGAAACATTGCAAATCCGACTCACACATACCTTGAACCGGGAACTTACACCGTAACCCTCACGGCAAGCAACCAGTACGGATGCTCTGACACTATTACAAAACAGATGTATGTGGTTGTGCAGCCAGCTTGTGATATTAAGGCAGACTTTGTAGCGAGCCCAACCAACGGATCAGCACCACTAACGGTCCAGTTCACTGACAAGTCAACCGGGAACCCGACCATGTGGAAATGGGACTTTGGGGACGGACCGATCCCAATGGATGCCGATGTCTCATGCTCTAGTGGAAAATGCGGAAACATCGCAAACCCGACTCACACATACCGCGAGCCAGGAACTTACACCGTAACCCTGACCGCAAGCAACCAGCAGGGATGCACAGACACAATATCCAAGAGTCAGTTCGTTGTTGTTGTCCCGGCATGTAGCATCAAGGCAGACTTTGTAGCGAGCCCAACCAACGGATCAGCACCACTGACGGTCCAGTTCACTGACAAGTCCACTGGAAGCCCAACCATGTGGCACTGGGACTTTGGAGACGGGCCGATCCCAATGGACGCTGATGTATCATGCTCCAGTGGAGGATGCGGTAACATTGCAAACCCGACTCACACATACCGCGAGCCTGGAACTTACACTGTAACTCTCACCGCAAGCAATCAGCAGGGATGCACCGACACAATATCGAAACAGGCATTTGTTGTTGTTGTACCGGCATGTAGCATCAAGGCAGACTTTGTAGCAAACCCCACCAACGGATCAGCACCACTGACGGTCCAGTTCACTGACAAGTCAACCGGAAACCCAACCATGTGGAAATGGGACTTTGGGGACGGACCAATTCCAATGGACGCTGATGTGTCATGTTCTGGGGGAGGATGCGGAAACATCGCAAACCCGACTCACACATACCGTGAGCCAGGAACTTACACGGTTACCCTTACCGCAAGCAACCAGCAGGGATGCACGGATACAATTTCAAAACAGTCATTTATCGTTGTTGTACCGGCATGTAGCATCAAGGCAGACTTTGTAGCAAACCCCACCAACGGTTCAGCACCACTAACGGTCCAGTTCACTGACAAGTCGACAGGAAACCCGACAATGTGGCATTGGGACTTTGGGGACGGACCAATTCCAATGGACGCTGACGTGTCATGCTCTGGTGGAAGATGCGGAAACATTGCAAATCCGACTCACACATACCGCGAGCCTGGATCTTACACCGTAACCCTTACCGCAAGCAACCAGCAGGGATGCACCGACACTATATCGAAACAGGCATTTGTTGTTGTTGTCCCGGCATGCTCAATCGATGCGAACTTCAGTGCCACACCGGTATCTGGTGAAGCACCACTGAAGGTTCAGTTCACTGACCTCTCTGCAGGGAACCCAACCATGTGGAAATGGGACTTTGGAGACAAACAAGGTCCAATCCCAATGGATGCGGATGTATCATGTTCTGGTGGAGGATGTGACAACATCGCAAATCCAATTCACACCTACCTTGATTCAGGAACCTACACAGTGACCCTGACTGCAAGCAACCAGCAGGGATGTACTGATACTGAGACCAAAACAGCATTCATCACAGTCAGGAAAAAGCCGACAGATGTGGTACCCCTCTATCCAGGCTGGAACTTTGTGTCAGTTCCAAAGAAACTTGCACCAGGCTCTGATACAGCTAGTATCTTCAGTCATGTCGATGTCAAAGGGCACAGCGTATTCCAGTATGATTCAATGAGTCATGCCTGGAATATCGTCAACCCTGGTACTCTCATCAGACCCCTTGATGCATTCTGGATCTATTCAGCAGGAATCGATAAGATTCCCCTGGAGTACGACACAAACCCGGTTCAGACCCCACCAACCAAGCAACTCAAGAAAGGATGGAACGGAGTAGGGTTTACCGGTGTGACACCGATTGAGGCAAAGTATACCTTCCTCTCTGTGCAGAACAGCTGGGTCAACTGTGTCGGATTTGATGGATCATCGCAGCGGTATAATACGATGATCATCAAGGGAAGTAACGATAATACCATGCTCGGACCTTACAACGGATACTGGTTGTACATGTCCGCAGATGGAATTCTTGCAGCAAACGCTGCATAAAATCTTTTTTTGTTTAACCAGAGTTTTCAGAGAAGACGATCCTGACGTGTCAGCGGTCTGATGTGTAGCAACTCCCGGGCAGCCTTTCTAACCTCATCGACTGCATGTTCAGGTGCATACACCCCAATTCGCCACTGGGTGCGGCGGGTCTCATTCAGGGTCGTAACCAGAGGTGAAACATCTTCAAGAGGAAGAAGGTTGTCCCTGTCCTGTACCTGAACCTGCATATACATATCACGGGGAAAAGCGGGAATATCAACCAAAACTTCTCTGGGCATAACCCCTGCCTGTTCAGCGATGCGTACTGCGAATTCCCGTTCACGTACATTCGAATCTTCAGACTGTCGCAGGGAGGAGGAAACCTCTTCCTTGCCAAGATACAGGGATCGTTTAAAGAGTCGGCGGTAGTAGAGGTCTTCAGCCAGGTGCCTGACATCAGAATATTCAGAGTGAAGAAGTGTCTGCATGCATGCAGCATCATCCATCCTTACCATCCGCTCCATGATCACGGTTGGATCAGCTCTGCTCTGTTCATAAACCGCAGTTGAGAAGATCTTTTCTGCTATCCTGCTTACATGATGGTAATACACTGCAGGACGCATCAGGGTCCTGGCTATGAGAAGCGATTCGGCGGCCTGCACACCGCTTTCATCTAGTACTATCCCACCCCCATACAGCCGGGTGGCCCGGATAAGACGTCCTGAATCCACGGTCCCATAGGGAACACCGGTGTAATGCGCATCACGGAGCAGGTAATCCATCCTATCCACATCCAGATCGCCATGGATGATACTTGCCAGTGGATGGTTCCCCTCGATCATCAGACAAACTTCAGTAGGATCGATATCGATCCGCTCAAGTTCATCTCCAAGGCTACTCCTTGTTATCAGATCCCTGACATCGGTATGAGATCTGCCAAGTGCTTCTGATGCAATCCCTTCGATTGCATGGGAGAATGGGCCATGGCCAATATCATGGAGAAGAGCAGCGCTTGTGACCAGCAGGTGTTCCTCTCTTGCAAGTCCAATCTGCCTTGACATCAGGGATGCAAGATGCATCGCACCGAGGGAGTGCTCAAACCGGGTATGATGTGCTCCGGGGTAGACCAGAAAAGAAAACCCGAGTTGGCGGACATACCGGAGCCGCTGTATTTCCGGTGAATCAACAAGGGGGAGTAGTTCAGGTTCGACCTGGATGTACCCATGCACCGGGTCTTTGATCGCTTTTATAATTCACCGGCCTTTGGTCTCTGTGATGGTATTCGTATGGCAGTTTTAAGTTTCTTCCGGGATTAGTCTATCATGGGAAGATACTATAACTGTAACATTTCTTTCAGGTGGAACCGGGACACCCAAACTCCTGCAGGGTGTAAGACTTGTCCTGAATGACAAAGACATCGCTGTGATTGTCAATACGGCAGAAGATCTCTGGTACCAGGGCGGCCATATCTCTCCTGATATCGACACAGTGATATACCTCTTTGCCGGGATTCTCAACACCAGAACCTGGTGGGGAATTGAGGGGGATACGTTTGTGACACATGAGCAGTTCAGGTCCATGGGAGTTGACACATACCTCGCAGTCGGAGACAAAGACAGGGCTGTGGAACTTCTCAGAGGAGAACTGCTTAAAGGTGGGATGACACTCTCACAGGCAACCCGTGATCTCAGTTCACGGTTGTCAGTTCATGCGACAGTCATCCCGATGACAGACCAGGAATACACCACAATGATTGAAACCAAAGACGGGATCATTCATTTTCAGGAGTACTGGGTCAGATACAGGGGAAGTGTGGAAATCAGGAAGGTGCTTAGGGTCCCTGAGAGGAGACCAGATGCCGCTACCGGAGCACTGGAAGCGATGGAGAAGAGCGATCTCATTATCATCGGCCCGAGCAACCCGATAACAAGCATCTCACCAATTCTCGAGTGTAGCGGCATAATTGACCTGCTCAAACAAAAACCGGTGGTTGCGGTCAGCCCGTTTATCGGCGACAAACCGGTGAGCGGTCCAGCCAGGGATCTCATGGTTTCCCGGGGATTTGAACCGACTTCAGCCGGTGTGTACGCAGCGTATGCAGATTTTGTCGATCTCTTTATTCAGGATATCCGTGATCCGGTTGATGTACCTGGTGCCATAAAATGTGATACCCTGATGACGAGCCCTGATATTTCAAAAGGGATTATGGATCTTATTCTAGATCGGATGCCGGTCTGATGTGTGTCATGGTGTGTGTGTAAAAAAAGGGATCTGGCAGGATAGTGCCCGCACCCTTACGAATTTTGTGCTGCACGATTCAGAAGGCCTGTTGCTGTATCTGCTGCGCCAGAAAGGATGGCTGCCTCTCCCGGAATCTCTTTTTCGTGCATCAATACCCTTCCATTGCAGAGCACCGTGCTAACCTGACCTCCTGATGCTGAGTACACCAGGTTCGAGACCGGATTATGCAGCGGAACCATTGAGGGATGATCAAGCGATACCAGCACGATATCTGCCGCCTGTCCCACCGCTATTGATCCGCCAGGTATTCCAAGGGCTTTTGCTCCGCATGATGTTGCCATGGAAAGGGCTTCTTCAGCTGGAAGGAGCGTATCCTGTTTCCAGAAGAACTTCTGGCCGATTGCAGCGACCTTCATCTCCTCGAAAAGGTCCAGGTTGTTGTTCGAGGAGCATCCGTCTGTTGCAAGAGCAACATTTACCCCGGCACTGCGAAGAGAGGGATACGGCATAGCCCGTCCGGTTGCGAGTTTCATGTTGCTCACCGGGTTGTGGGCTACATGGGACCCTCGTTCTGCAAGGAGCCGGCAATCTTCATCCTCGAGCCAGCAGCCGTGAGCAGCGAGGGTTCTCTCTGACAAACATCCACACTGATCAAGAAGGACAGCAGGGGTGACACCATGGGCTTTTTTGCAGTCAGTCACCTCCTGTTCGGTCTCGCTCAGGTGGATGTGAAGCATGATATCCTCATCCTTACTGTACGACCCACACCACTCAAGATGTTCAGGTGGCACGGTGTATGGGGCATGGGGCCCAACTGCCGGAGTAATGCGCGGGTTGTTCATCCCCCTGATATGGGAAACCAGCTTCTCTGTTGCTTTCACCTCTGACTCAAACTTTTCTGCAAGCCCGAAGGTGATGAATCCATGACAGAGAACCGCACGTATTCCACTCTCATCAACCGCTCGTGCAGCTTCTTCCATGAAGAAGTACATGTCATTGAACGCAACGGTTCCACTCCTGATCATCTCAAGACAGGCAAGCTTTGTTCCCCAGTACACATCTTCGCCTGTGAGATGCGCTTCAAGTGGCCAAATCTTCTCAGAAAGCCACTGCTGCAGGTGCATATCATCCGCATATCCCCGAAGCAGAGTCATGGCAGCATGCGTGTGGGCATTTACAAGCCCGGGAATGGCAAGAGTCTTTTCTGCTGATATCTGGTGCTCTGCCTCGCTCCTACACTTTTTTGATACCCCTTCACCAATATCGCGAATTGTGCCGGTCTCATCAATAAAAATGTCAACAGTCCGATCTCCGATTCTGGTTCCGGTGATGAGGATTGAACCCTTTTTTGTAAAGAGATCCGGGTCATGTACACACGCACTCATGATTCTCATTAGTACCTCGCTGGCATGAACGCATAAGGGCTTTGTATCGCCCCCCCATCTCTGCGGTCAGGGATCGGCACCAAAGGTTTTGGCCCTGTATGTGCAAGTACTAGGGTTGCATATGCGAGTCCCTATCAATACAATCACCCCTGAGTCAACCTCAGCAGATATTACCGGATGGGCACACGAGATCCGTGATCTCGGAGGCCTTGCTTTTCTCCTCCTCAGAGACCGGACCGGAATCATCCAGGTCACTGTACCTAAGAAGAAGGCTGCACCCCAGGTGGTTGAGGCACTCAAGGACATCTCCCGTGAATCAGTAGTCAGAGTCACCGGTACCGTAAAACCGGAAGGAAAGGCTCCAGGTGGCCGCGAGGTTATTCCTGAGTTTATCGAGGTTGTCAGTAAGGCTGCGACCCCACTCCCGCTCGATGTTGCCGAAAAGGTTCCCGCAGAACTTGACACCAGGCTTGACAACCGGTTCCTTGATGCACGCAGACCCCGTGTGAGCGCAGTCTTCAAGATCCGCAGTGCAGTCCAGCATGCAACCCGCAACTTCCTCTTTGACAACGACTTTATCGAGATCACAACCTCCAAGATCGTTGCAGCAGCAACCGAGGGAGGCACTGAACTCTTCCCTATCGCATACTTTGAGAAAGAGGCGTTCCTCAACCAGAGCCCGCAGCTCTATAAACAGATGATGATGGCTGCAGGGTTTGAGAAAGTCTACGAGATCGGACCGATATTCAGGGCAGAAGAACACAATACGACCAAACACCTGAATGAAGCCACCTCAATAGATGTCGAGGTTTCGTTTGCAACCCATGAAGATGTCATGCAGGTGCTCGAAGACCTTGTGCGGTCTGTTTACTCTTTCGTGGACAAGAACTGCAGCACTGCGATTGCTGATCTTGAGATAGACTCATTCGCTGTTCCTGAGAAGAACTTCCCCCGACTTGCGTATACTGATGCCATCGAGATCGCGAGCAGGGGAATGGATGATCCGATCAAGTTCGGCGATGATATCGGCACCGCTGCGGAGAAGGTCATAGGCGAAGAGATGGGACGTCACTACTTCATTGTAGACTGGCCCAGCTCAATCAGACCATATTACGCAATGCCATACGAGAACGAACCCGAGATCTGCAAGGCATTTGATATGATGCACCCAAGAATGGAACTCTCAAGCGGTGCACAGCGTGTTCATCAACATGATCTTCTGGTCTCGCAGATCGCAAAGAAAGGTCTGAACCCTGACAACTTTGAGTTCTATTTAAGCCCATTCAAGTATGGTATGCCTCCGCACGCCGGGTGGGGTCTTGGTGCAGATCGGCTGGTTGCAACGATGCTCGGGCTCCAGAATGTCAGAGAAGCCGTTTTGTTCCCACGTGACCGCCACCGCGTAGTTCCTTGAAAACCTATCATGAAACCTTTCATCCCTGGTCAGATCCTCCCGACAACAGTAGTCGGGAGTTATCCAGCCGAGCCCCGGCGGACCTTAAGGAGCCTGCTGGACCCATTCCACGAAGCAGCCTGCCAGGCTGTAGAGGCGCAGATATCAGCAGGAGTCACAATAATTTCTGACGGACAGGTGAGAGAGGACATGATTGGAACGTTTGCATCCCAGCTCCCCGGGATCAGGGGAAAGGATGTGATCGGAAAAGTGATGCCATCCGGTCATCCGATTACAGTCAAAGATACCAGGTATGCCAGAACCCGGCATCCATATGTCAAAGGGATCGTAACCGGTCCTTCCACCCTCTCTCACGGGCTCCATCTTGACACTCCGAACTACCGGACCCGTGATGAACTGGTACCAGATATCGCTGAAGCCCTTGCTGCAGAAGCGCGCTCCATCGGGGAGACTGGAATCACAATGCTCCAGATAGATGAGCCCATCTTCTCAACCGGGGTAGCAGACCTGGATATAGGAAGAAAAGCAATCGAGAGAATCACCACCCAGGTTTCAGTCCCGGTCTGTCTCCATGTGTGTGGCCCACTCTCCCGGATCATCGATGAGTATGTCAGGATGCCGGTTCAGGTGCTTGACTTTGAAGGGAGCGTTGACCTGGATAACCTCTCATCTCTCTCATCTCGCGATCTTGGCGCAAAGTATATCGGGTTTGGCTGCGTGGATTCATCATCGGCAAAACTGGAAGACGTGGATACTGTCATTAAAAGGATCAGGACAGGAGTCGAGGTGCTTGGAGCAGAACGGCTCATTCCCGACCCCGACTGTGGGCTCAGGATGTTGCCGCAGGATGTGGCATGTGCCAAACTTTCGCGGCTCTGTGAAGCAGCTGCTATAGTACGGTCTGAAACGGGCATTGATGATCATCAGTGAGAAGAAGAATTATCACTGGTCACTACCCTTGTTTGAAAAGACTGATGTTATCCCATGAGTAACGTCTGAGTACAGGAGATATCGGTGGAGTTATGCGTATCCCAGGTCTGAACGGTCAGCAGGTTCTAGCAGCAGCAGTACTAATATCAGCAGTATTCTTTCTCGGGGTAAAACTCCTGAATCCTACTCCTCTCGTTATCTGGAGTACAGGTACCGACTTTGTTATTCAGACAGAACATATCGGTGATGTATACACAATAACCGATGTTGCCATCATCATCTGTGCATCCCTGGTGGTCTGCGCGAGTGCATTAATTCTGCTCTTTTACGATCAGATACATATAGTGACTTCTCCACAGCCAGTCCAGACAAAAGCACCAGAACCAGAAGTCCCATTGCCATCTCCTCTTGAGGAACGAAGGCGTAAGTGGGAGGCAGTGCTTCCCACATTGAAAGAAGACCAGCAGCTCATCTACCAGAGTATTCTTGATGCCGACGGGCTCATTCCCCAGAGCGATATCGTGGAGAAGACTGGGCTTTCTAAATCAAACGTCAGCAGAACGCTTGATATTCTTGAAAGCATGGGCCTGATCGAGAGACGAAGGAGAGGAATGGGGAATATCATTCTCCTGAAGTAACCATGAGAATAGAACCTGGAAGAGTGGCAATCGTAACCACCCTGGTAATATGCGGCCTCTTGATGGCTGGTATTGGAAATTATATTATGGATTCCCACCAGCCTATCCGCCAGGAGAGCCAGCTTCTGGAGAACTTCCTTATCATGCAATCTATGGCAGGTAAGAATACAACCCCTTCAAACCTGACCTATGTGATGGGAAGCACAGGGCTTGTGGTCAGTTTCAATGATCTCCTGACCGACAGTGGTGTCAGGGTTCACCGGACACCAAAGACTACAAAATTAACTAATACCAGTTGAATCAGGTGAGGCAGTATTGTTCACGAAGCTGCCTACGGAGCAGTTTCCACCCCCCAACCCGGGGAAGACTCTCAACAATAACTGTTTTTCGAGGAATTTTATAACCCGCGAGGTGTTCCCTGGCAAAGGCAACAAGACTTTCATGGGTAACTGTGTGTCCGTTCTTTGGAACAACCGCTGCTGCCGGGATTTCCCCCTTCTCTTCATCAGGGCAGCCAAAAATTGCAATATCTGCAATATCAGGATGAAGAATCAGAGAGTTTTCAACCTCTGTCGGGTAGATCTTCCAGCCTGACATGATGATCATATCCTTTTTGCGGTCAGTGATAACCAGCATCCCATTCTTGTCGATATATCCGATATCCCCGGTGAGGAACCAGCCATCAGAGAGAAAAACTGCTGCGGTCTCCTCTGGTTTCTGCCAGTATCCAAGTGCAACTGCCGGACCACGGATTGCAATCTCTCCTGCTTTTGTATCAGGAAGTGTGACCGTAGGATCATCCTCATTAACCACCCGGATTTCAGTATATCCTACCGGGGTTCCCACGCTGTTATATTCATCAGCTTCAGGATAATGTTCAGGTCTGATAACCGTGCCTGAACCGATGACTATTGTTTCAGACAAACCGTAGGCGTTGATGATGGGAATGTTAAATCTCTGGTGAAATGCTCTCCAGGTTGGTGAATGCATCGGTCCTCCACCGCTGATTATTCTTCTCACGGTAGCAATTTTGTTGTCTGTTTCCCGGGAAGTCTCCATGATGCTGTGAATAACAGGAGGCATGGCAGAAAGAACTGTAACCTCAAATTCCTCAACAAGATTCAGATATCTCTCTAACTGGAACCGTTCAAGAATCACCCATGTCCCACCCTGTTTCAAAGCAGAGATTCCCCAACTGATCCCGACATGACCCATCGGGTAAATACCCAGGTAAATATCATCTGAAGTCAGTTCAAGGGCATCTCGTTCTGCTTCCAGCGCTGCTATCCACCCACCCTGGGTGAGCATGGCACCTTTTGGCCTCCCAGTAGTTCCCGATGTATACTGGATCTGTGAGAGGTCGTCCGGGTGACATGGGTGAGGATACTGAAGAGGGGAAGAAATACGAAGATTATCAAGGGAATTCTCACCAACGCTTCCGGAAATAATTACATTAGATATGTTAAGCGATTTGGCTAATTTTTCAACCATCTCCCTGCCAGTGCTATCGGTGATAACTGCCCGTGCACCAGAATCTTCTATGACATACCGGAGTTCATCCTCACGATACACGATATTTGCAGGAACTGCTATTGCCCCAATCCTCCAGAGAGCAAAGTATGAGATCAGGTAATCGGTTGAACTGTCCAGAAAAAGAACAACACGATCACCATATGTAAGGCCGATTCCTCTCATTCCCCCTGCAGTTCTGAGAACTGCATCATGCAATTCTCTCCAGCTGTAAGTGATATTTCGTGACGGGTGAATGAGTGCTATTTTATCAGGATGTTCCCGGACACGGATGTCCAGAAAAGAAGTGATATTGAACATATCAGACCATACATAGTTGTACTTTGATGATTAAAGGAGTCATCCATTGTAGTTTGAATAATAT
>NZ_DATMYY010000098.1:0-2522 GCF_035560735.1 Methanospirillum sp. | reverse complement strand
CAATGTACACCCTGCAGATATTTTTCATCATTATCATCCTAATCTCTGTGATAGGGATAAAATTCCGTGTACCTCCTTTTATTACCCTTGTTAGTGGTGCGGTGGCATTCGGATTTGCAGTTGGTGGCAATCCTGATGCGGTTTTTACACAGGTTGCAGCAGGCTGCGCAGGTGTTTTTAATAGTCTGGGTATTCCGATTCTTGCAGGTTCAGTTATCGCAAAATATCTTGTTGAACAGGGTTATATTCAACAGATTGTATCAGATATCAGAAAGGTCCTCAAAAGCCCGCTCTCACTTTCAGGGTTTGCCGGGTATATTATCGCTGTTCCTTCAACATGCCCGATTACAGCATATATGATCCTCCAGCCAGTGCTTTCTCACTTGGCTCCAGATAAAAGGCGCCAGTCCAGCCTTATGTATCTGGTAGCTCTAGGTAGTACGCTTGGTGTAGCATTTGTCTATCCTACTCCGGTCACCTTCCCGCTTTTTGATACTTTTGGACCTAAACACCTTACCCCTTTAACATTTGATATGGTAACGATCACCCTCTCGGTGTTTTTCCTGGTTCTTCTGATTTGGTGGACCAAATGGAGAACCCCTAAGGTAACAGAGCAGGACTCGGATGCTCAGGCAAGTCCAGTGACTTCTGGAGAAGCTGAAGGGGACGAATCTGAAATTAGATCAGAAGGGTCAGAAGGTGCTGAATGGGGACTTGAGGAGAGTGGGTATTCTGATCAGCAGCATTTACAACCTGGATGTGAGACTGATTCGGGTCTTTGCACTGGAAAATTTCATCCAAAGGCATGGGCGCCATTTCTGGTAATATTTGCTGCGATACCGGTTGGTCTCTTTCTTCTTCATCTCTCGCATTTCACACTGGTTCAGTTCATTATGTTTGCAGGTATGATTGCTGCTGTGATGGTGGCACTACCTGAAAACAGATGGACCGGATTTGTATCCGGAGCAAAGCATGCAGGAGTTGTAATTTTTGATATATGTGGGGCAGGGGCACTTGGATATGTAATAACCCAGAGTACATTTGCCCAGGATTCACTGACAGTGCTTGCACAGAATGTTCCACTCATTCTGATTCCCTTTGTGATGGCAGCACTCATTCAGACTGCCCAGGGATCCCGTATCGTCACCTCTATACTTACCGCGCAGATAATTGCCAGTACTGGTATTCCTCCGATGATGAATCCGTTGGCACTTTTCCTGATGATCATCGCAGGAGCAGGAGTCATCTGCTTTGTAACAGATCCCTATTTCTGGCTGCTTCACCGGACAACCGGGGATGATGTGAAAACTGTCTTTAAGCGTTACACCATCCCGCAGGTGATATTCGGGGTCTTGACGTACATGGTCGCGTTTGCGATTCAGTATTTCTACCCCTGATTTTTCCGGTTTGTTTTGTATTTTTTTATCTGAAGAATTGATCCAGAGTGAGCTGTTTTGGATCATGGTATACAAGACCGGAGAGTCTTATCCCGATCAAGCGTACTGGTTTTCCTTCCCAAAACTCTTCAATCAATGAATGTGCGGCTTTCATTATAGACGCCAGATTATCCTCGGCATGGGAAAGCGAAACTGATCTGGTGTACGTGATAAAACCTGTGTATCGTATACGAATACCAACTGTCCTTGTCCGTGCATGTACACTGATCAGTTCAGCATGAAGTGACCGTGCCAAATCATCGAGGGTTGTTGATATCAGATCCGGATTGTCAGTATCTTCGGCAAAGGTTGTTTCTCTCCCGATGGATTGGCGTGGCCCCTGATCCTTAAGCCCGGAGGTATCATGGCCAGATGCAATATCCTGAACTCCTACTGCCCATGCTCCAAAAATTTCCTGAAGAAGTTGAATATCTGCATCAGCAAGATCTTTAAAAGTAAACAATTTACGCGATTGTAGCAGTGTAGATGATTTTTTTCCGATTCCTGGAATCTTATCGACAGTAAGAGTGGATATTATATTGTTCAGATTGTCAGGTCGGATACTGGTCAGGCCATCAGGTTTCTGTAAGTCTGATGCAATTTTTGCATATGAACGGGCGGGTGCAATCCCTATTGAACAACTTAACCCTTCATGTTCCCGTAAAACTTTTTTAATCAAAAAAGCTCGTTCTTCTGCTTGATCATAGGAACCACAGTCAGAAAAATCAAGATATGCTTCATCTATACTTACCTGTTCAAGATGCCGCGTATAATCCTGCAGGATTTCCATAATTCGAGCTGAAACAATGCTATACTTACCGCTTGGACGAATGTACACGGCATGAGGACAGAGGTGCCATGCCTGCGATATCGGCATCCCCGAGTGGAGACCATATTTTCGTGCTTCATATGAACATGTGCTGATCACGCCGCGTCCTTTTCCCTCCTGAGGATCAGAGCCGACGACGACCGGTTGTCCTGAAAGAGAGGGATCATCACGGACCTCGACTGAAGCATAAAATGAATCCATGTCAAGATGGGCGATAATCTGATTGTCCATGATGGTTGTCAGATAAGATCACCGGG
>NZ_DATMYY010000097.1:0-4205 GCF_035560735.1 Methanospirillum sp. | reverse complement strand
CAATAGAGATATAAAACTAAGGTCCTGTTAGTTTGTCTTGAAAGTGATGGGATTCACGTATTCTCGAGTTAGGGAGAAAATGCATGATTCAATAGTGGACATGATGTAATTCAATTTCATGATGCTAACTGGGAATTATATCTTCTATGATCAGGGAAAACTATTCTCCGTTGCGTAATATGTTACTTGTGTATATCACCATGGGGTTTAATGCACTTTTTTCGCAAATTGATGAGTTCTCGTTCGAGGTAAAAATCAGCTACCTATCCTATCTGAAACCAAACAAATGAGATTTCGGTGAATATAGATTATAAAAAAAGATTAACGAACCTGAAAAGGTTCTTTAAATATATGGGTTGCGAAGGCCCTTGTTAACACCCATCTTTGCACGGTGTTCAAGTTCCTTCTGGTTCTTTGTGATCTTCTCGGTTGCGAGTTTGGTCACAAGGTCCAGACCTGGTTTGACGCTGTCGATTGCCTTGATCTCAAAGACCCCGGCTTCAACTGCCTTCTTCCAGATGTTGTCACCGTTGGTGCTCCGGATAAAGACAGTGCTCCATCCGTCTGGTGATCCAACTGAACCGGTTGAAATGTCTCCCATGTTTGCGACATAGTCCAGACAGACATGGCAGCCTGCCTGCTCGTATTTGTGAGTAACTTTCAGAGGGATCTGAGAGACTGCACCGCGGTTGGTATATGCCCAGTACTTACCCTTACCGATATCGGTCTTCTTGAGTGAGTGTAGGTCTACATTGCAGTGGTCTTCAACGATCTGTTTCATGCTCTGGTAGGAGAAGTTCTCCATACAAAAGATACCCATTGCGAGAGCGATCTTGTCTGTGACATACCGCATTCCGACCGGGTAGAGCTGAGCCTTGCGGAGTGCCTGCATCTGGC
Organism: Methanospirillum sp.; assembly: GCF_035560735.1. Classification (GTDB taxonomy): domain Archaea; phylum Halobacteriota; class Methanomicrobia; order Methanomicrobiales; family Methanospirillaceae; genus Methanospirillum. Next base: position 3,308 of record NZ_DATMYY010000097.1, on the reverse strand, counting down.
AGGGGGTTCCGACAATACCGACCTTATCAAGGCCGTACTTCCGGACTGACTCCTTTATGACAGCCATATTTGGTGAGATGTTGTACCTGGTTCCCCTGGCTGCAAGTATCTCCTCAGGAGTAGTTGCGACCATGGGCTCTGGTTTCCAAGGTTCATCTCCAGGTCCTGCGACAATTGCACCGTCGATGATGCCCTCTTCAAGAGCATAGATGAACATCTGGGTGACAATACCGCCATCCTGGGATGACTTCAGAATCTCACTGCTGGTGCTGCGTGCTGCAACACAGGATTTGTACTTGCCGAGCATATCCATGTTAGTTGCCTCCTGGGTTCATTGCAGCAGTAATTGCGCCGAGAATGTTCTCGTAATCGCCGCACACATCGAAGCTGAAGAAGCTCCGTGGGCAAGAACTGTAACAGGCACCGCACTTGATGCACATCTCACGGTCAACATTTGGCTTCCCATATTCCATGGATATGGCAAAGACTGGACATGAAGCGGCACAGGTTCCACAGCCCATGCACAGACCCTGGTTAATCACATCAGTCATGATGTCACAACCACAGGCGCAAGATCCACAGCCTTTCTTTGCCAGGCCCATTAATGGAGTAAGGTATGCCGTTGCTAATTTTTTCTGTGCATCGTTGCCCTTGAGTAACAGGTATGCCATGACGGCTACATTCCTGATGACTTCTGGGTTTGGAGCACAGCCGGGGATGTATACATCCACGTCAATGAGTTCACTAATTGGCACGAATGACTCGTGCTGTGGCTGATTAAACTGACCACCGCGGCAGAACCGGGTGATGTTACCGTATGCTGCACAGCCACCCAGTGCAACCACTACAGTTGCCTTCTCACGAGTCTCTTTAATCTCCTCGATTGAGAGTTCATCCTGCAGGCATACAGATCCCTCAACGAGGGCTACATCCATCTTTGGAATGTGTCTGACATCAGCCAACGTTAGGCTGTATACCAGATCTGCATAATTATCAAGCAGAGTGAACAGGCCCTGAAATGTGTCAGCAATAGAGACACAGCATCCTGTACACCCACTCATGTGCACATGTCCGAGAGTAATTTTGTTAGACACAGGTCTTTCCTCCTTATGTGATTCTTGTTTCACACTCGCCTCGGATTTAGGAGCAGCTGCCACCGGTTGTGGTGGTTTTACCTCTACCGGTTGTTTCTTCTCCTTCTTCCCGAATATTAGCGATAGTAGTCCCATAATGCTCCTCCAGCAACTTCAGTACTAACTGTACTGTTCGCGGAATCGCGCTTGCAACCTCATCCGAGAGTCCGATCTCAAAATCGGGCGCAGTAACACGTTTAGGCTGACATCCAATGATCGTGATATCGATCTTATCTTTAAGTCGGTGAAGTGGCTCTGCAAGATCCCATGAATGGGCATCCCGGTATTTGCCTGGAGGCAGATCATAAGGAGTTAACTGAGTTATCTCTCCGGGATTCCCACCAAAGTCCGCAATATCAATGATGATTATTTTCTTCACCGGTTCTTCAGACTGGTCAAGCAGGGTGAAGATAAAATGTGGTCCTCCAAGACCTGCATCTATAACCTTCACCGTTTCTGGTAGTGAGATCTTTTTCAGTTCCTCTACTACTTCCGGGCCGAACCCATCGTCAGCAAAGAGCGGGTTACCGCACCCGCATATCACGATCTCCTGGAATAACATGCGTGAGACTCTCTCACTGGACGAGTTTCTGGGCGATGATCTTCTTGTTCTCGTCTACGACCAGCATGTGGGTTGCACAGGAGACACAGGGGTCATAGGCACGTACAATAACCTCTGCGAGCTGCCAGGGTGCTCCTTCGAGTGCCCGGCTGCAGGTCGGGAAGTTCCAGGTGGTTGGTACAAGCAGGTTGTACATCTGGACTCTTCCATCCTTGACCTTTGCCAGGTGAACATCGGTTCCACGGGGTGCTTCGTTGGCGTTCCAGCCGAGGCTGCCATCTCCCTGTGGGATCTCATCAGCAAGGACGGATCCATTGCAGTCAAGGGCATCCAGAGCATCGAGCATAGTGTACAGACAGTCTGGGTATTCCATTTCACGGGCAATGTTCTGACCCATGGCTCCCTTGTGGTCGAAGTTCTTAAACTGAACCAGACGTGCACGGGGACCTACTTCGACTGGCTGACCGTCGTAGAGTGGAATGGAGGTACAGGCCTGCATCTGTGGCCATGCCTTAGTTCCGATCTTGGATGTTCCACCGATTGGGTAGTCTGGGTCTTCAAGTGAAACTTCGCACTCGCCCATATACCAATCCCAGGGGGTTACATCTGTCCAGCGGTTTGGATCCCACTTTGGATCAAAGTCCAGACTGGTTGATTGGAATACTGGATCAACTGCCATGTATCCCTGGTTGTGATATCCAAATTCCTTTGGCAAATCAACAGTAGTCTTTCCAACGGTTACGGTCTCCCTCTTCTCAAAGTTTTTGAAGACAGAAATCATGAAGTCCATCTGAGCGATGGCCAATGGGAGTGCTTCCTTTGCGAGATCGAAGAGCTTCTGCTTTGCCTGTGGGGAAATGTTGTAATACATTCCACCGACACGCGGGTTGCTTGGGTGAACAGGTTCTCCACCAGCAATCTCGCCGACAGTCTGACCGATCTCACGGAGCCGCTGGATACGCTTTGCAACAGTCCTGACCGGTTCTTCTGGAGTGAATGGGTTGATCTTCACATCAGTGCCGGGTATGTACATATCTGGCAGTGCCAGGATGTCGTGCAGTGCAATACTGTGAAGTCTATTTGCGCACTGGAGGATCAGCCTGAGCAGGAATGCATCCTGTGGAATCTCACAGCCGATAGATGCTTCCATTGCTCCAATACCTGCCAGGGTGTGTGCAATCGGGCAGATACCGCAGACACGGGAAGAAATCTTTGGTGCTTGGTGCATCGTCTTACCGATACACAGTTTCTCCATGCCTCTAACCGGGGTTATACTGAGCCAGTCTCCACGCTCAATAATTCCCTCATCGTTGACTTTGAGTACGAGCTTGGAATGCCCCTCATGTCTTGTGGTTGGGGAAATTTCTACTACTTTGGACAAGAGAATCGCCTTTCATTATTGGTTTGTTCGTAGTGCTATACCACTCATCGCGAGAGAGCCCTCAGGAGATCTGAGGGTACGACCGTACCAGTGTACGACAAATGGTGATTTGAGACTTCAATATATCTAATTTGTCATTTGAAACCCGAATTTCTAAAGAAACCGCGCCAAACTATCAACATCAGTAAAATCAATGATATTTATTTATGTTACTTGTGGTACTGTATATTGA
>NZ_DATMYY010000096.1:0-11197 GCF_035560735.1 Methanospirillum sp. | reverse complement strand
CAGTGAATGGATAAATTATCGGGAGAGAAGACGATGATGCCTGATCAATGTTCTTTCTGTAGAGGAACACTACGGATGGGAACAACAGAATTTATGGTTCGTATGGGTTCAGAAATTATCGTGATCAAAGACGTTCCTGCATTTGTCTGTGATCAGTGTAACGAGTCATACTTTACTCCTGAGTCGTCACGAAAGATAGACAGAATTATTGAAGAGGCCAAAAAAGGTCCCATTTGTGGCACTCCTCTCGCTGCGATAGAAGTGAGTATTCAGGAATAATCCTGGAACGCTACTATCTGACTATTTTTTCAAGGTACAATCGACCATCAGTTTTTCAGATGCAGGATATCTGATAAAGATACAAACCACTTTTTCATGGAAACACCCTGATTGCATCAAAGATCTTTTCGAGAATATGTAACGCCCCATCTCCACCAAGAAACGCCTTTCTGGTAAACTCTATCTCACCGGTAGTTCTGTTATAGATCTCAACTGATCTTCTGCAGCGGCCAGATAGTTCCAGATCCTTTCCGATAATTCCATCTCCGAAGAACAGGTCTGCCCGTGCATCTTTTGCAGACTGTTCCCGTGCTGACGATAACCCTCGTTCGCATAGAAATTTTCGGATCTGTTCTATCATGGCAGGATCGGACCCCTCTATACATTCAATCGATACCGGGATCATACCAAGATACTCATAAAGCCATGATGCCAGCGGGTAGGCGAAAGAGGCATCAGAACGGATAGCAAATGTTACCCCCTTTGGGTATCCTGCTTCATGGTGATATCTGGCAATCCGGTGATATGCATGGATCCGATCCTGTTTTACCGAATCGAGTGCACATGTTGGATCGCATCCGGTTACTTTGGCAATCTCCCTGATCCATTCTTCAGTCGGGCCAAATCCAACCGGTGCACCACTACATGGAAAGATTGCTGGAATTCCAAACTCTGACTCAAAAAACTCTGTGGTTTTTTTACAGAACTCAGAATGTACTACAATATTGAACGATGCAGTCGTAGATTCTCTCAGTTCTGAAACACTGCAGCCACCACCGGGAACTGCAACCACTGAGAGCCCCATCATGTTGCAGAGACGTTTTAGCACGGCAACATGTTCCTGCCAGTACTTATGGATTAAGGATATCCCGAGGAGATTTACACGATTCTTTCCTCTTGGAAGATGGTTGAGTGCAAGCCACTTGAGAATATCAGCCATCGCCTGGTCAAATCCTTCTGATAGCGGCAGTGAATATGGTGCACCCTCAAAAGCCATACAGCAGTGATTCAGCCCTGCATCAACAAGAAACCGGTTCAGATCATCTCCGATGAGTGATGCTCCGGGTGAATTGACCACCGCCATGAAAGCATCACCCTTTTGTGCAATCAGAGGAAGAATCTCGCGAAGTTTATCTGTAGATCCAAGGATGTAATCATCGCTGTCAAGGTATGTACAGGGAATTCGGGACTGACCAAAAAAGAACGGCTCTTCAAATGAACGCCGATTCAATGAGTTCTCACGTGGAAAATGACGATCAGAGAAGTAGGCAGGATTTCCCCTGCATCCGGTCGGTCCATTCATCACTGCACGGGTATCTGCTATCCCCTCAATTGCAAGAAGAGTTCCAATAAAGCCGTCTGGATCAAGGCTCATACAATCCCCTCTCCATCATCTTTCCAACTTTCAACGATTGGTGCCTTCATCAACCGTGCCCATTGATCTGCATGTTCAATACCTGCATGGAACCCAAACCCAGGACAGTAGGGAATATTTCCACTCCTAGCCCGTTCATGCGGTTTGAGTGCTGGATACGTAACCAAAACCAGATCTGGCTCAAGATTCTGTATATCGTCAGCCCTCTTCTCAAGCGAATAATTATGCTCAATCGGGAACTGGTCTGTATAACGGGTGGTGAATGTCTCTGCAAATGGGGAGTAGACGAGGCCAACTTTGAGGATCTTCATCTCCAGGTCATGAGCAATGTCACAGACCCAGTCAAGGTTCTTCGGGTATGTAAAGATAAGAATCGTTTTGCCGTTTAGTTCAGGTTTGAGTGCTGCAATCTCACGTCGATATATGATCTCCTCATCTGCAATGATCTTTTCAGCCTTTGCCTCATCACCAAATATCCGGCTGACTGCAAGCAGCCATTCACTAGTATCTGTAAATCCGGTTGGAAGAGGGAGATCCAAAAACGGGAGATCTGATACGGATGCTATCAGTTGTTGGATACTTTTCACCGTGTCATCGCGTTCAGCAGGGAGATTGAGACAGGCTTCATTGAAATTGGTAAGAGACTTTGTTTCAGTTTTCAGGAGGAACCGGCAGTTTATGGAGATGCCAAGTTTTTTCAGCAGTAACCGGATATCATTGATATTCTTTTCAGGATTTGATGCCAGCCATTTTTCAGCGATGATATTGACAGATCTCTCTGACTTGTTAGATTGAGGTCTGATAAGCCTGGTAACAGCCTTGTGGGCATCGATTACACCTTGTGCAAAATCACCGACAAGATTGCCATCAACAGGAACCGGAATGATATTGATGCCAGAGTGTATATCCATCAATTCTGCGGCGACCTTAAGCGTATCATCCCCAATGATTCCGGGAGGACAGGCGGTCACGACAAATATCGTCTGGTACCCCCTTTGTATGGTTTCCTCAATAGTTCGTCGTAATTTGTCTTCACCTCCAAAGACAAAATCTTCATCAGTCATGTCGGTTGTGATAAGACGACCTGGTGATTCAGTCCTATATGGATGATCAAACCTGATGGCTGAAACCTGACTGGTATCCATAAGTTTCTCATGGATCATAAGGGCACAACTTCGAGGGCAATGCATCACAGTCGCTGCGTCAGTGACCTGAGCAGTTACAGACACGGCACCGGCAAAGGCACATCCGATCAATGGACGTTTATTTTTTACAGCGCTTGATTTGCATTTAACGCTAGTATTTCTGTCTTTTAAAACCCCGGAGTATCTCTTTGCTAATGATATATCACCACGAAGCAGTACAACACGCTCAAGATCCTCATCGGTGAGAGGACGAGCCTGATGAAGGAGGTTCGTTGCATCGGTTCTGATACCTTCTGCATGATCGGAAAGATTTCTCAAAAGTGCAGCCTCTATTGAATCAGGATAACCTTCAATCAATGTACAGCCTCTCTCCTCTGCCGCTGCAAAGATGTTACTCCGTGGAATACGGGCAATTATTGGGAGAGAGACTGCATCTGCAAACCGGTTGACCCGGTCTTCTTCTTCCACTCCTCCTCTGGCGTTATAAATGATGCCAGCAATACGTCCCTTTTTCGCAGTGAAATTCCGTATCCCCCGAAGGATATTATTCGCTGCATAGAGTGAGAGATATTCACCAGATGTGATAATATAGACTGCATCTGCGTATTCACTCCGAATAGGAACGGCAAATCCTCCACATACCACATCACCCAGAACGTCATACAGAGTGATATCAAAGAGCGAGGGTCGGATTCCAAGGTCATCAAGGAGATCAAACGTAGTTATGATCCCTCGTCCGGCGCAACCCACACCAGGCTCAGGGCCACCTGCTTCAACACAGGCGACATTTCCAAACCCCTGAAATACGATGTCTTCTGCCTTTCGATCCTCTGGAAGAACTGTTTTGATGTACTGAAGAACGGTTATTGGTATCCTTCCACCAAGCAACAACCGGGTGGAGTCATACTTTGGATCGCAGCCGATCTGAAGTACGCGATCTCCCTTTTCTGAAAGAGCTGCTGATAGATTGGCCGAGATGGTTGATTTCCCAATTCCTCCTTTGCCATACACAGCAATCTTAATGGAGACCACCTTCTGTTGCAAGTGTGGCAGTTATCCCTTGAACCAATTCACAGATACTTCCGCATTGCTGGTTGCCGGTTGAATGAGAGAGATGCCAGACCGGTTGCTGTGCATTGGTATCAAGAGTGATAGAAATTTCCGCTATGTTATCGATTTCAGGAACGAAGCCAATCCGTTCAAGGGCATATAATGTCCAGATCCGTTCCACAGATTCTGAAGCGTGAAGAGAATAGGTCCCTTTTTTATCAATTGGAATGGTGAATTCTCCCCTGGCTGGATCAAAATGAACCCCGTCAATCTCAAAGGCAGATCCAAAAATTCCAGAGAGAACAAGATCTTCGGGTGTTCCTGACACAAGATCTCCCTGCTTGTTAAGAATCCATAACTGATCTGAACATCTAATCGCCAGGTTCAGGTCATGAGTTGAGAGAAGGATTGATTTCCCCGTTTTTTTAGCTACCTGCCGGAGAATTCTCATCGTCTCAATCTTATGTGTCAGATCCAGGAATGCTGTCGGCTCGTCGAGGACCATCAGTTCAGGTTCCTGTGCTAGAGCACGGGCGATCATCACCTTCTGACGCTCACCATCACTCAGCTCATGAATAAACCGGTATGTCAGGTCTGTTGCTCCAACTGATGAAAGAGAAGAGAGTACTATCTGTCGATCAGAATCAGTCAGCCTGCCTGCCCAGTTTGTATAAGGAAATCTGCCCAGTGCAACGACATCAAATGCCGTAAGATATCCTGTCTGAACAGGTGTTGTAAGGACAACACTGAGCATTCGAGCACGGTCCTGCTCGCTTATATCTCCAATCGGCATATCACAGAGTCTGACCTCTCCAGAAATTGGAGGCTGGATTCCGGTGAGGGTCCGGATCAGCGTAGATTTCCCCGCCCCGTTCGGGCCAACAAGGCAGATCAGTTCTCCCCGGTTTAATTGAAGATTCAGATTCTTTGAGACCTCTCGTGCCCCGGACTTCTGACTTGCATATCCGATAGTCAGGTTGGAACAACTTAGAATGGAAGAGCCTTTCATGTAGTAACACCCCTCCCAAACCGGGTTCCCCTCACTATTACCCATATCACCACCGGTGCTCCAAAGAGAGCAGTGATTGCATTGATAGGGAGGACGATATCTGTACCGGGAACGTGGGATATGATATCAGTACACAGAGCTATGATCCCTCCAACAAGGATGCATCCAGGGACAAGACAGCGGTGATCAGCAGTTACAAAGATTGCTCGACAGAGATGAGGAATTGCAATACCTAAAAATCCAACCGGGCCACAAAATGCAGTGACACCCCCGGCAAGCAAGGCTGTTGTTACTATGATCACCGTTTTGATCCGAGTATAATTCATTCCCATACTCTGGGCATACTGTTCACCAAGGAGAAGAGCGTTGAGCGACTTAACAGAACAGATTGAGATGATATACCCAATCAGCACGATGAGAACAAATATTGGTATCTGACTCCACGTAACGCCAGAAAAACTTCCAAAGGTCCAGAGTGAATACGAATGCATACTTGACTGATCTGCAAACTGGAGTAGAATAGTTACAATAGCTCCGCTGAAGTAAGAGACCATGATTCCAAGGATTAAAATTGTGATATTACTCTGAATTTTTGATGATATCAGGAGAATAAGGAGCAATACAACGAATGCACCCAGAGTTGCAGCAACTGAAATACTCATATCCCCAAGGAGACCAACACTGGCAAAGATTGCGCCGACTCCGCAAAATCCGGCAGACATCATAACAAGAGCAACACCAAGGCTGGCTCCTGAACTGATACCCAGAATGTATGGATCTGCCAGGGGGTTACGGAAAAATGTCTGCATAAGCAGGCCAGAAAGAGCCAGAGCTCCTCCTGCAAATACTGCAGTGATAGCTTTTGGCATCCTCCAATCCCAGAAGATGTTCATCCAGGTCGCTTTTACAGATCCACCGGTTACGATCGTGAGCAAGGCATCAGGAGGAATATTCACTGAACCAAGCATCAGATCGAGCAGAAAGCACAGGAGAAGAAGGCCGATGATAAGAGGTACTACAATTATGAACCACTTTATACTCTCCCCTTTCTGCTCAAAGTCAAGGCTCATGCAGCCGCTCCTGTCTGATTTACGCCAATACGGCTGTAATAATAGAGTTCATGGTCTGGAAGAACCTCCGGATGAAGGATCTTTACAATGTCGGCAAGAATAATATCCGGATGAATAATTCCAGACTCCCAGTAGTCATTTCCTCCAAACTTATTCACACGGGCATTAAACTGATAGACATTTCCGGCTTTGACTGCACTGAATTTATTATACCGGGAATCGAGAGCCATCATCTCCTGAATGTTACTGGTGTATCCAGTGTTTAGCCAGTACTCAGCATTGGATGATGTATCATATACACTTTCAAAATCAAGAATAGAATCTCCTTTATCTGAATTATTTCTGAGAACATAATCACCACCTGCATCAGAGAATAACCGTGCAACATAACTGTTCTTACCAGGTGCATACCATGTTCCCTGGTATTCTATTCCTGCGAAGAGAGTTGGTTTCTTGGATACATTGGCTGTTTTCTCGCAGAGTGCAGTATAATTTGCTTTAATCTGATCAAAAAATTCTGTTGCAACTTTTTCCTTGTTGAAGAATAGAGCGTAGTACTTGATCCACTCTGCCCGGGCAAGAGGATGATTCTCCATCCAGTCTCCGGTGACAGCGGGAGAGAGGCCTGCTTCTAACAGTTTATTCTGGTTATCATACTCCGGGTTTCCATTCGCAGAGCAGAAGACGATATCAGGTTCAAGTTCAATCAGTTTTTCTGTCTGGAGAGTGGTATCCATCGATAATGTCCCACTTCCAACCTCCACGATCTTTCCCGCATCAGCCAACCGATGAAATTCTTCATTATATACGGTGCTTATTCCATTATGACCGACAATAGAACTTGTCTCATTAAGTGCCATAATATTTGGAAGATGAACTGATGAGAGGGTTACAACCGATTTTACCGGAATATGAAATACTCTGGCGTTTGGATAACCAGAGGGCACCGATTCTCCCCTCTGAACAAGAAGATATGTCCGGTTCTCTCCTTCTCTTCCCCAGGGATCATGAATTCTGACAACTTTGTATGTTCCGTGATATTCTACCGAGAATCCATTTGCATATTCTAATGATATTTTATCAGGAAACAGATCGTGTGTGCTTAGATCTTGAAGGCCAGAATCTGATTGATCCTGTGTAGCAGAAACATTTTGCCAGAATCCTGATATTACAACGACTACACCAATAAGTACAATCAGGACCGGAATCAGGAATATCAATGCTTTTTTTGATGATTGTTTCATAATTTACCCTGTAGTGTCTAAAAGACGGTGAACAGAACCGGCAAAGCCTCTGGAGCCAAGTTCATCAAGTTGAACATACGAGGCTCCAAGATCACCTGCAAGCATTCTGGCTTTTCCAAGCCTGGGATAGCCCTGTTCGGTATCAACTACAACAAATCTAATCGGAGTTTCGACCAATCTCTTCGTAATTTCAGCCAGTTCATCATATGGATGACCGCCATTAATTGGCACATTCGCCCTTCCGTCGGTCAGAAGAATAATTGTCTTGTTCTCATCAGCACCCGCATACATCCCTCGATTGAAGAGTTCAGATGCTTCAAAAAGGCCGGTACCAAGTGGAGTCATCCCCCCGGTGGGGATTGTTCGAAGCATTCTGACCGCAACCTCTGTGCTACGGGTAGGCGGGAGAAGAAGATCGGCCCCGGCTCCTCTGAATGTCATAAGCCCCACCCGGTCCCTCTTCTGATATGCATCGGTGAGAAGGGAAAGGATAGCTCCTTTTACTGCTACCATTCTCCATCTCACCCCCATGGAACCACTTGCATCAACGAGAAAGAGGATTGTATGGGCGATCTTTTTCTCTCTGATCTTCTCCCTGATATCTTCACGGCAGACAGAGATCGCCAGGCCATTTCGTCTTCTAAATCGTTGATACGGAGCAGCTGCACGGAGAGTAGCATCAATGGCAATATCGCTTCGGTTATGTGCAGGCAACCGGAATGAATGGTAGTGACCGGTTTTGTCCCGGCTTATTATCCGGGTTCTTCTACCACTCTTCTGTTTTTTTGTGAGAGCGATGGATTTTTCATTTAAAAACTGGATCACATCAGAAGGAGATCCGATATCAAAGATCTCTTCACGTGCAGAGGACGGAGGAGATTTTGCAGGGTCGCCATTCTCACGAGAGATGTCCGGTTTATTCTGTTGAATTTGAGAAGAAACTGGAGAATCTGTATCAGTATTATCTGGAGGATTCGTTTGCTTTGGGGATTGATCCGACTGATCTTGTGCTTTTGGGGTGTCTGGACTGTTGTCATTTCGCCGATGTTGCAGAGCAAATAGTGCAGCAAGTCTGATGTCTTCAAAATTTACTTCATCCCTTTCATCGAGGGCTGCAAGAGCTTTCGCAGTTCTGGATACTGCGATATCACCCCGATGGCCAGAAACATTCAGATCATCACAGACATTTGAGACCAGATCTTCCAGACCTAATGGAATACTGACATAAGAGAGACGTTCTCTGGCCTTTTTAACTGAATCTTGCAGCGTTATCACTTCAGGCATAAATCCGGAGATGATCTCGCCTGGGTTCTGTTCAAATGAGATCGTGTTTCTGATGATTGTAGCCCGTTGCTCTTCATCATCAATGGGATCAAGAAATATACAGAGATCAAAACGGTCCATCTGGCCTGGTGTTAATTCTCCTTCTTCCGGATCCATGGTTGCAAGAAAGAGGAACCGGGATGCAATAACCTGCGATAACCCCTCCCTCTCAAGAGAGAATACTCCGGTCTCTGCAGCAGAGAGAATTGTGCTGATGATTGTCTCATCCATCAGGTTGCAATCATCGACATAGAGAATCTGGCCATCTCCCTGCCCAAGGATGCCCTGTGCAGCGGTTACTGTACCTGACCGGATGGTTACCTCAAGATCAATCATCCCGACTAATCGGTCAAACGTGATGTTATGGGGGATTGTCAGGATCTTGCGATCCTGATCAACAGTTCCTATTGATCGCACCAGAGTAGACTTTGCCGTTCCGGGATTGCCTCTAATCAGGACTGAATGAATGTCTGAATGTACAAGAGCACAGAGAAGTGCTTTTTTTGCCATCGCCTGTCCGACTACCCCGGGAAAAGGGAGACAATTGGTCATCAGGCTTGATAACATTCTTCGATCAGTGTCCTGACAGATGAGAAGTCAATCCTGCTCTCTTCAAATGGCCTTCGCCTCATACGGTGAGGCAGAGATAATGCTGAAGCTTTGAGAACATGGTTCTGGTTTACTGTGTTCAACCCATTTAGAGCTGCAAATGCCATTGCGGTCTTTACAAGGGTGATATCAGAACGGTGACCATCAACACCGAGCATTAGGGAGATCTTAACTGCAGTGTGTACCAGAAGATCATCTGGCCTCATCTCAGCCACCAGTTGTTTGGCTCTTATGATCTGATCACGGTAAATCTGCTGCTTGGGTTCAAACCGCTGGCAAAAACCATCAGAATCTGCCTCGTAATCAAGCCTTCTCTTCACAACCTCTGACCTCATTGAACTCTCTTTCTCACCTTCAACATCAACCACAAGTCCAAATCTATCGAGCAATTGTGGACGGAGATCTCCTTCTTCGGGGTTCATCGTCCCTACAAACAAGAATCGTGCAGGATGTGAGTATGATATCCCTTCACGCTCAACAAAGTTCACTCCCATGGCGGCCGCATCAAGGAGCAGATCAACGATATGGTCATCGAGGAGGTTTATCTCGTCAACATACAGGATATTGCCGTTTGCGTTTGCTAAAACACCAGGTTCAAACCTCTTAACACCACGGGTTACCGCATGCTCAATATCAAGGGTGCCGGAGACACGGTCCTCTGTGGCACAGAGGGGTAGTTCAACAACCCTCATACGAATCAGTTCAGTAGCGGGTTCCCCGTTGGCAATCCTATCCCGGCAGAATGAACAGAGGTCACGGGTATTTGAAATCTCACATCTGAACTGACATCCTGAAATCACACGTCGTTCTGGGAGAAGATCAGCTGCAGCACGGACTGAGGTGGATTTAGCCGTTCCTTTCTCACCCTTGATTAGGACACCGCCAATGGAGGGAAATACAATATTGGCCAGAATGGCATCTTTCATATCTTCCTGTCCAACAATTGCAGCAAAAGGGTATACTGGTAGAGGATTTGTCATGTGAATCCTCTACATCCATTTTTTATACACCAGGATGTTAATCTAATCCAATTATCAAGAATGGTTGCACGTTCATCGATGAGAGTATTGAGATCAGGGCATGAGATCTGGAGCAGATCAGGTAATGCTGTCATCATGGCAGATGCAGTCTTTTTTCCCGACTGTTCTGGTATCAATCGCCATGAGATCTCATCCATGATGTGCAGCAAAGAAGCGGTCATAGTCACAACACAGGGATCACGGGAAAAATCACGTAAATTTTTGATGAAAATATCTCTCTTATTCTCGCCATCAAGGGAAGAGGCACAGGACCAGTACTGGTCTTCACTGACTCCGAATCTTCCTAATCGAACCAGCATATCCCGCTGGGAGTCGGGGCTTAAATTGGTCTGAAGGAAAAGTGCCTGTTTTGTCGCCTCAATAATACAGGCAGCAACCAACTCACCAAGTTTAGAATGTTTTCCTGCCCAGGTAATGATATCAGGACTGTCCATGTTTGATATCACAGATATTTGATCTGTACCAGAACCTGTGGCTATTCCATTTGAATACCGGCTCGGGGCCATAAGCTCCTGAATAGCAACTGTTTTTGCTTCAGTTGCGGTCATGATAACTCTGGCCAGAGTATGTGCTCGAAGGTGACAGTTGACAAGGATGATTGTGTTGATGGTTCCTCCAACATAGACCGTTTTTCCATCCTCTTCATGCCAGGTGGCAGGATCTCCTGCTCTGCCACCATTAACCTCTATGCCTGCAGTGACAATGGCAGTAACTTCAAGATTTCTAAATGATCTGGTGGTTATTGCTGCGTTGCGCATCTTTGCAGCAGTCATCATGGCTGCGACCCTGTCAGGATTCAGGCCTAGTCGCTCTGCATGAATCCTGATGTACGCTTCAACGCTTCCACCTTCCAGGTCATGAGCACAATGCCCATTCGTAGGTTTTGGTTCGTGATTGAATACAGCCTGGAGATTTTCCTGATATCCCCCATTCACATACGAGGTCGTGATTGCATTCCGGTTTGTGGGAAGGCGGACCACAATAGAATCTTCACTCCTGAAGATCTCCTCGCCACTGGTGGTTTTATGAATCATCTGGAGAGAATTTTGTGTA
>NZ_DATMYY010000095.1:0-2028 GCF_035560735.1 Methanospirillum sp. | reverse complement strand
CATCTGGATTATCTTTCAACACCATCGGTTATGATCGGTAATCTGACTCTGGAGGGAAACAGGGATATTCAAAGTCATTTAGAAGAGATTCTCGCTAAACAGCAGGAAAAATTCCATTCCGGAGGATTTGAGTTTATACTGCCGTCTGTTTCTCTTTTGGATAATGATGAAATTCCTCTCTCCCTTATCATTGGATCTGGAATTCTTGACGGTATCAATCCCTGTGCTTTTGCGGTTCTCATAATTATGCTGATAAATATGATGGCACAAAAGAGCAGGCGGGCTATACTGGTCAACGGTCTGGTCTATACAAGTGCAGTATTTGTGTTCTATTTTCTGTCTGGTCTGGGGATTTTCTCTGTTATTCAGACTACCGGATCTGCAATACTATTTTCAATAATTGCGGGATCTATTGCCCTTATTGCAGGACTTTTGATGATCAAGGATGCTCTGATCCCAACCGATCATCCAGTACTTGCAATTCCGTCATCACAAGCAGGAAGAATCAGTAAAATAATAAACGTAGCAACCCTTCCTGCTGCCTTTATCCTGGGAATCATGGTTGGAATGTTTGAACTCCCATGCACCGGAGGGATTTATCTTTCAATTATCTCGATGATATCGCTACACGTTGACCTTCTTCACTCTCTTGTGTACCTTCTGGTTTACAACATCGCATTTATCGTTCCATTACTTGTCATTCTCGTTCTTGTTCTGTTTGGACTTCCACCTGAACGAGTGAATGAATGGAGGATTGAACAGCGCCGGGCACTGAGAGGAATTATTGGAATTGTCCTGATATTATTCGCAGTCTATATTCTCTTTGGTGTTCTTGGAAGGTTGTGAAATATAATGAATATATCAACCAGTACTTCTTTTACATGAAAAACTCTTTTTTCATCTGTCAGATCTGGACCCCCCAACGTGGCACCGTTGAGGTTTTTATAATGTTCAGAATAATCCATTCCAGGACAGATAAATCTGTTATACCCTTGGGATAGATCTATTTTCTCAAATGAGTATCAACAATTGCACTATATCGTCATTAGCATTATCCGGATGGAACCAACACTGGGAAGATCTCTTTGTCAAATATGAGGGGCCTTATCTTCCCGGGAGGATCAGTACTGTTCAAAAGACCCGGTTTGAGGTGATTATTCCAGGTGATATCATATCGGTTCCATTATCAGGAGCGTTGAAATCACAAAAAATGTACCCGGTAGTGGGTGATTTTGTTGTTATTCTCAATCAGCCTGAATCAGCAACCCGTATGATCGTTGCTATCCTGCCAAGGAAAACCGTTCTCACCCGTGGAGGTGCAGGCGATAGTTCTGGAAAGCAGGTTCTGGCTGCAAATATTGATACTGTCTTCATCGTAACTGAACCCGGAAAAGATCTGAGCATTGCACGGCTTGAGCGGTACCTGATGATAACCAGAAGTTCCGGAGCCCTACCGGTAATTATCCTGAACAAGTCTGATACCTGCCCTGATATCCCGGAGGTTGTCAGGATGATCAACTCTGAAATCAGAGATATCCCTGTTGTTCCGGTGAGTGCAGCAGAAAAAACCGGGCTTGATACCCTGAATCCATATCTAGGCCCTGGAAAGACGGCCCTATTCATCGGCTCATCAGGGGTTGGAAAATCAACTCTTACAAATGCTCTTACCGGAAAAACACTTCAGGAGACCAGAGATATCAGAGAGGATGATGGAAAAGGCCGGCATACGACAACAGTCAGGCACCTTCTTTCTCTCCCGGACGGAAGTTCATTGATTGACACCCCCGGGCTTCGGGAGATCAGGATATGGACTGCAGGAGAAAGTATCGCAGAAACGTTTGACGATATTGTGGAATATGCCTCCCGATGCAGGTTTACTGACTGCTCTCATAATAATGAGCCTGGATGTGCTGTCAGGCAGGCAATTGAGGATGGCATTTTGTCTCAAGACCGGTTTTTCAGGTATCAGAAAATCCTGAAGGAAATATCATTTGAACGCGAAAAGGCAGATATCGGATTGAAGAGATT
>NZ_DATMYY010000094.1:0-34274 GCF_035560735.1 Methanospirillum sp. | reverse complement strand
GACATGAACTAGCCCTGCACCTGATTCAGATAGTGGCTTTATCTACTGGAGTAAGCACACTGTCCAGCTGACCCGCTTTTTTTAGACAATCGATATACTCAGAAACGAGGTATGCATTGTCAATATCATACTCATCCAGGCCCCTGAATAGAAAGATCTCATCCCAAAGTTGATTACTCCCTTCAACGAGGAAGTAGCCGGTTTCGAGTTCAAATCCAACAAGGATCTCATATCCTTTGAACTCGTCATCCTGATTTTCATACAGATCATTTCCTGATCCCGTATGCTCAACATGGAAGACATGCGGTATGAGAGGTCTGCCAACAGGAATTTTTCTTTCGTAGCATTCGTTATTGAGAATATTATACCTGACAAATTCTTTTAGCTCTTCATGGGGAAGTTCCTCAAGAGGATATTTCTGTGTAACATACGTCATAATCTCTGAAGCTGATCTGTTATTTGGTTTCAGCCTGGCCCGGTGTTTCGAATATGCAGCCTTCCATGCTTTAACCATTTTAGGAGAAGCCTTCTGCATCAACATATTTTGATGTCTGTTAGTATAGAATAAAAAAGATCCGATTTATCCCTACCCGGACTTGAAACCGGAGATACAATGTGCAGGTACGTAATTCCTGATGACCCGTGATCCCGGACATGAACACCAGATTGGAGTTCCGGCGAGTTTTCGTTTCAGGGTTCGTGGTGAATGATACATTCCGTTCAGTAACACGGCTTTGAAAACTGTGTCAGATCCGGTTTTGAGCCGTTCAAAGTATCAGAACGGCATAGGGACCTTCATCACAGTAAAGTACGAGAGAAAGATAAGTAATACCGGGACAAAGAGGCAGATTATCACGAATGCCTTGATTATTTTATTCTCTGTCTTATGGTACGCAATTATTGTTATCAGCAGACAGACAAGGCTTATCACCAGGGTATTTGTCTGGATCTGAGCGGGGCCTGAACCCTGGAGCATCCCTATCAGGTATCGTACCAGCGGCGGGAGTCCGATGTTTCCAAAAATAACTGCTATAATCCCCTTGATTATATCAAGGGTCAGAAGAGCCCGGTTTGTGGCACTCACAGACTCTTCTTCACCATCTGGATTGATAAAAGTATTGGAGGATTTTCTGCAGGCTATCACATTACGTTTGCAGAGACTGAAATGATTTTAGTCTCAATTGCAGGCTGCTGTGTCCCGGCAATGATGAGGTCATGATTTGCCTTGGTTGCTGGAAGAGTCATTCGCTCGGTAAATGTCCTCACCGCTCCCTTTTCAATATCTCCGGCATCAGTGGTCCTGCTATCAAACCGGTATTCTGAAAGATCCTTAGGTGTTGACAGGATGGTCATGACCTTGACCTTGTATGCATTGTTGGTCCCGACATTGGCAACGGTCAGTTTCACATCGTACGTGATATTCCCTGCGGGATCGTCAGAGACCTTAGAGAGATTTGATGTTATCTTGAGATCGGGATCAGCGTATTTTGTGCATCCTGAAATGACAACTGCTCCGGCAATAAGCAGAACAACTAGAAAAAGCAGAATTTTCCTCATGATTACTCCTTTCCGAGTTTACTGATCTTCATCTCTGCGTCAGAAAGCCTCTCTTCACACTGCTTGATGATAACAGTCCCCTGTTCGTAGAGCGTGATCATCTCATCAAGACTAGTCTCGCCATCCTCGATCTTCTTTACGATCTCTTTGAGATCAGTTACCAGTTCCTCATACTTCTTCATACGGGTTCACCTGATCAATAACTGCTGATGCTGATCCATCCCTGAACCTGAGTTCAACCATCTCACCTTCTGAGAGCACTCCTGCCGAACCAACTGTTTTGCCGTCTTTGAAAACAATACAGTAGCCGTCCCTGGCAGAAGCATATGGACTTCGTGCCTCAAGGATCTTGGATAATGATTCGAGTTCTGCACGATACCGTGCAAGAAAAGTGCCTGCTCCACGGCAAAGTTGCTCATTCAGATCTGCGATCCTGATTCTCCGTTCAGGAATCTCTCTCATCAGGATACCTGAAGGATTTCTCGCCTCAAGCCTGGCACTCATTTCCCTGACCTGGACCCTGAACCTTCCAAGCGAAAGATCTGAAAGGTTACTCATCCGGTCAGTAATATCCACGAGATACTGCCTGCGTTCAGAAAGCGTCCTGTTCATCCTGACCGGTGAAAGCCGGTCCCGGAGATCATTGAGTTCCTCGTCTGCCTGCTCTATTCTGGTCAGAAGCCGTCTGAAGATACGACTCCTGATCTGGGATATCATTTCAAGTTCCGTCTTACGGTCCCTGACTGCAATTTCGGCTGCATGTGACGGGGTCGATGCCCTCACATCTGCAGCAAGGTCTGCAAGAGTGACATCAACCTCATGCCCGATCGCAGCAATGACCGGTATTGGGCAGGTAGCAATCGCCTCTACGACAGTCGGGTTATTGAAGGCGAAGAGGTCCTCGTAGCTGCCACCACCTCTTCCGACGATCACAAGATCAACCATCGGAGCAACCCGCCTGATTGCTGCTGCAATCTCGTCATGGGCAGTGGGACCCTGCACTGCAGTCGGTGAGAGGATGATCTCCACCGGGAACCGGCAGGAGAGCACGTTCTGAATATCGTGGATAACAGCCCCTGTCTCTGACGTGACAACCCCTATTCTGGTCGGGTAATCAGGGAGAGAACGTTTTCGTTCAGGAGAGAAGTAGCCTTTCAGCCCGAGTTCCTTTTTCCACCGCTCGATAAGGAGAGCCTTTTCACCTGCTCCTGACTGCCACATCTGGGTGACGATCAGATTGTATTGCCCGCCTCTCTCGTAGTGGTTAATGCTCCCAAAAGCCTCTACGATCATCCCGTCTTCCGGTTTCCAGGGCAGATACCTGGCAGCAGTCTTCCAGATAGTGCACCTGATCACAAACTCCTTCTCGCCCTGCCGTTCTGAAAGTGAGAAGTAGAGATGCCCTGACCCGTGCTTCTTGAAGTTGGTGATCTCACCGGTCACCCTGATGTTGGTCAGTTCAGGAGTATCAAGAAGGCTGGTTATCACTGCAGTAACCTCAGATACCCGCATGACTGCAGGTTTCGGACTGGTTCCCCAGGAATCCAGAGTCAGCTGATCCATCTTCACTGATCGGTTATTTCCCCCGGTATAGATAATCAATGGTTATGGAGATCTCCTTCTCAACGATGTTCTTCCATGACCATCCACTTGACCTGATCTTTGATGCGGTCAGGAGATCCGGCGCCGATACCTTAGAGTTCTGGCCTGAAACTCCTGACTGGTGGCTTGAAGGACGTTCTGAAGATCGCCTTGCCCAGGTGATCAGGCAGCATCCTCTCCCGGCCCCCCTGTCAGTTCATGCTCCGGTTCTGGATCTTAATCCGTGCTCAATAAATCCTGACGTGGTCAAGGCGTCGATCATATGGATACAGTTCTCAATACGACTTGCAGAAACTCTCCGGGCCAATGTCTGCACGATCCATCCGGGAAGGAGAACATCCAAGCGGCCTCCATCAGATCTCGATTACCAGCGACTAGACCATATGCTTGATGAGATTGCCCCGTATGCTGAATCATCACGTGTCTCAGTCTCAATTGAGAACATGGAACCGCAGGTAAACGCCCTGCTCACAACACCGGCAGAGATCGCCCGTGTCCTTGATGAGCGTGAATGGCTCTCATTCACGCTTGACTCCTGCCATGTAGCATCGCGTGGTGAAGAAGTACTTCATGAATTTTTATCGGTTGCAGAAGGCAGGATTGCAAATGTTCACCTGTCAGGTGCATCTGGCAGTGTGATGCACCAACCTGTCAAGGGAAATCCGTGGGCAGAAAAATCACTTGAGGTCCTTGGCAATGCAGGGTACGACGGGCTTGTCACTCTTGAGATCAACGACCTCTCGGTTGGAGATCCTCTCACTGCAGAAGAGAAGATCAGGATGATCGCCGACGATGTCAGAGTTGTGAGGCAGCATCTCTCATAAATCTCCTGATTTTACCGGCCATATGGTTCTCCTGTCTGCCTGTCAGAAAAAGATTGATATTTGTGTGGCCCGCTCTCATTAATCACAGTAGTGGAGATCTCAATCTCCCCGGACGGTGTTTGAGTTCTTTATGAGAATTTCACAGGTATCCCTGGCAAAAGGACGTACATATCTGCCAGCGGCTCCGGCCATACGGGGGTCTGGTTTTTAGTGTTCATCGAATATTACCTCTATATCGGCATCTTTATTCTGGCGCTTGTCTGCTCTGCATTCTTCTCCTGCTCTGAAGTTGCACTCTTCTCTATCACCCGTGCAAAAGTCAGGACCCTCATCAATGAAGGAATGCCCGGAGCACAGGCACTTTTGACACTGAAAGAGGAGCCTGACCGGTTCCTGATCACGATCCTTATTGGAAATAATATCGTCAATATTCTCGGTGCCTCGGTTGTGACGGCGTTAGCCATCGGGATATTTGGCCCTGGGGCACTGGCAATTGCAGTTGCCACAATTGGTGTCGTTATCTTCCTGCTGGTCTTTGGTGAGGTTTTGCCAAAAATGTATACAAGCAGGCACCAGACCAGCATCGCCCTAGGAGTTTCTCCGACAGTCTACCTGCTCTCGCGGATCTTCAGCCCTCTTATCTGGACCTTTAATGCCATTGCCGGAAAAATGACCGGAGGGCCGGTCTTTTCACAGCATCTCATCACAGAGGAGGAGATCAAGGAGTGGATCGATGTCGGGCAGGAAGAGGGGACCATCGAGAAGGATGAGCAGGAGATGCTCCACTCGGTCTTTGAGTTTGCAGACACCAGGGTCAGGGAGGCGATGACACCAAGGATCGATGTGGTTATGGCTGAAGACACCCTCTCACCTGAAGATGCCCTTGAGATCTTCAAGAAGACCGGTTTTTCACGACTCCCGGTGTATCATGAGAACATCGATACCATCAGGGGAATCCTCAACATCAAGGATGTCTTTGCTGCTGTAATGGATGGCAGGATCCATCACCCGCTTGTTGAGCTCTGCTCAGAACCGGTCTATGTCCCTGATACAAAGAATATAGATGACCTGCTGCGTGAGATGAAGGCCAGAAAGAACCATCTGGCCATTGTCCTTGATGAGTATGGGGCATTTGTTGGGATCATCACGGTAGAGGATATCGTTGAGGAACTGGTGGGTGATATCCTTGATGAGTTTGACACCGAGGAGCCTGAACTGATACGGGTTGCAGAAGGGGTCTACTCTGTTGATGCCAGGATGTGGGTCTCTGATCTCAACAAAGAACTGGATCTTTTACTTCCTGAATGTGAGACATATGAAACCATAGCAGGCCTTATCATCGATCGGTTGGGATATATTCCACGAATTGGTGAGTCCTGTGATCTGGACGGGGGCATCAGACTGATTGTGATTCAGATGAAAGGAAAACGAATAACAAGAATCAAACTGCTGATCTCCCCTTCTCACAAAAAACCTGAGGCCGCTGCATGAAAGCAGAAAAAGGAACATTTGTCGTACTTGCTTCAGGGAGAGGATCAAACTTTCAGGCCATCCTTGACAAGGCTGCTGAGGGGTACATCCCTGCGGTATGCAAGGCTCTGATAACGGACAACCCTGACGCCTATGCGATCGAACGTGCGCGAGCTGCAGGAATTCCTGGTGAAGTTGTCTCGTTTAGATCGTTTTCAGATAAGCAGACATACGAGACTGCCCTTATTGCAGCGATCCAGAAGTATGATCCTGATCTCGTCGTGTTAGCCGGGTATATGAGGATTTTAGGAAGTGAGATCGTCAGGAAATACTCGGGTCGGATGGTGAACATTCACCCAAGTCTCCTTCCCTCCTTTACCGGGCTGCATGCACAGCAGCAGGCCGTCAACTATGGTGTCAAAGTCGCCGGATGTACCGTGCATTTCGTAACAGAGGATATGGATGCCGGCCCGGTGATCATCCAGCGGACTGTGCCGGTCTTTGAAGGTGATGACGGTGATATCCTTGCAGACCGGATCCTCATTGAAGAACATAAGGCATTTCCTGAAGCTATCCGGCTCTTCTTTGAACGAAGGCTCAGGATTGAAGGAAGGGTTGTGAAGATTGGAAACGCTCATTCACCTTCCCCGGGTCGGGATGATTAATGGGCAAGCGTCACCAGCGTTCGGATCGCAGGCATATTGCAGGGGAGCGTATACGAATCCTCTTTGAGCAGGCTTCACGATTCTTCCCTGAAAACCCGGAATGGAGCAACCGGTGTGTTGCACTGGCCCGCCGTATCGCGATGAAGGAACGAATCCGTATGCCTCACGAACTGAGAAGAAAGTTCTGCCGCAGTTGCTACGGATTCTTTGTGCCTGGTGTAACAATGCAGGCCAGAATACACCGCAGCCGTGTGGTCATCACGTGTTTGACCTGCGGCTATCGCCGCCGTTACCCGCTATATCGGAATAAACCATGAGTCAAGACAGAAATACAACAAGAAAAAAGACAGCAGCCCCAGCCGGGGGATATCATGACCTGAAACCAACCATCTGGGTTGGAAAATCCGGAATGAGTCCGACGATAATTGAAGAGATTCGCAGCCAGATAAAGACCCGGAAAACCATCAAGGTAAAGTGGCTTGAGTCTGTTGAAGTGGAACCGGAAGTAGTCGCACAGGAAAGCGGCATGATTCTTCTTCAGGTGAGAGGAAGAACGATGGTTCTTGGAGATCCAGGATCTGTCTCCGGGACACGTTCACGAAATATATAAGAATCCTTCATACGTATAAGTAGAGACTACTATCTGCATTGAGAGTGTGGACTATCGATGACTACTGTGTATGATGTTCCTGCTGAGAAGCTGATTTCACGCGTTGCAGCGGAACTGAAGGAAAAATCCGAAATAACTGCTCCTGAATGGGCAGCCTTTGCAAAGACCGGTGCCCACAAGGGGATGCCACCTGAAGATTCTGACTGGTGGTATACCCGTACAGCAGCTGTACTGAGGCGTGTGTACGTTGACGGCCCAGTCGGTGTTGAGCGGATGCGGTCTGTGTATGGTGGAAGTAAGAACAGAGGCTCCAAGCCGAACAAAACGGTGAAGGGGAGTGGATCCGTCCTGAGAAAGGCGGTTCAGCAGCTCGAGAAGGCAGGGTTTGTTGCCCAGCAGAAGAGCGGCAGAGTCGTCACACCTGCAGGCGCATCATTCCTCGATGGAGTAGCGCATACTATTGCAACTGAGTCCGCGTAAACGAAGGTGCTCCTGAATGGGAGATGATGAATTAGCAGAGATCCGACGGCGTCGAATGATGGAGATGCAGCAGCAGGCTGCTTCCCAGCAGGATGAAGCCGAACGGCAACGTCAGTATGATGCACAGATACATTCTGTACTCATGCAGATTCTTGAGCCTGAAGCACGTGAACGGCTTAACACTATCCGGCTTACAAAGCCTGATTTTGCTCGGTCCGTGGAACAACAACTGGTCATGCTTGCCCAGAGTGGAAGGATCAAGAATAAGATCAATGACGAGCAGCTGAAAGTCATCCTTAAACAGGTAACGCCAGCTAAACGCGAATTCAATATCAGACGTAAAGGATGAAAGCCGGCGTCCTGTTCTCAGGCGGAAAAGACAGTTCTCTTGCAGCACTTCTGCTGTCAGAAAACTACGAGGTTGAACTGAACACCTTTGTCTTCTCGTCTGAATCTGCAATTGAGCAGATAGAGCAGGCGGCGGCAGCACTTGGATTCCCGCACCATAAACGGGTATTCCCCGAAGGCCTCCTCAAAGAGGCAGCAGATATGGTAGTGGGGTGCGGGCATCCATCACAGGCAATCCAGCGGATCCACCGGGAGGCGGTTCGTATCCTCTGCACCTCGTACGAGGTTGTCGGCGATGGTACACGGTTTGGTGACCGGGTGCCACTTCTGACCGATGACGAAGTCCGGAGTATATCAGACGGATGCGGATGTTCCTATGTCCGCCCGCTTATCGGATATCCGAAGCGGGAGGTACAGCGGCTTGCTGCCCGGTACCTCGAAGTAAGTTACGGGGAGACCGGACAAATCCGCAGTGGGGACTACGAACATGAGATACGCAGGGAACTTGACAGCCGGGGCATTCCGGCGTCGTCGCTGTTCCCGCCTAATCATGAGCAATCCCTCGTGACCGCAATACGGTCATCTGGAGAAATACAATGAGTAAAGTTTCAAAGTGCCGGAAGATCCGGCTTTCCAAAAAGACCCAGCAGAACAGGCGTGTGCCACAGTGGGTTATGATAAAGACCAAGAGAAAAGTCATGACTCACCCCGCACGTCACAGCTGGCGCCGGAGCACCCTGAAGGTGTAATAATATGGTCGA
The DNA here is from genome assembly GCF_035560735.1 of Methanospirillum sp. Taxonomy (GTDB): domain Archaea; phylum Halobacteriota; class Methanomicrobia; order Methanomicrobiales; family Methanospirillaceae; genus Methanospirillum. Next base: position 25,957 of record NZ_DATMYY010000094.1, on the reverse strand, counting down.
TAATCTGAAAGAGCAGGTATATGTCATTCCGCTGGGATCGGTTCGGCGCGTTCCCCGGTGGAGACGCAGTGCAAAGGCAATGAAGGATATCAGGGAGTTTCTGGGACACCACATGAAGAGCGAGGACGTGAAGCTCCACTCCTCTATCAACGAGAAGGTCTGGTCCCGTGGTTCCCAGAAGCCGCCAGCACGGATCCGTGTTCGGGCAATGAAGCTCGAAGACGGTCAGGTGCAGGCGGAGCTGGCTGAGGAGTGAGATGGACCGTACGGTCTCGGTAGCAGGCGACCCCCATATTGGCGTATTTACCCGCGTCTTTGAGGATATCGCGGTCATCCCGATCGATGCACCCGAAGAGCTTGAACAACAGTACCGCGAGGCCTTTGATCTGGAGATAGTCAGGACTACCATCCAGGGCAGTCCGATCATCGGCTCTCTCCTTGCTGGAAACAGCAATGGATTCGTGGTCTCCGGTCTTGTTTCGCAGGCAGAAGCTGACCGGCTTAGTGAATATCGCGAACTCTTCTTCCTAGAACATGGGATGAACGCAGCCGGGAATGTCATTCTCGCTTGTGACAAGTTCGCAGCCGTCCATCCTGACATGGACAAGAAAGTTCAGAAAGAGATCGGTGAATTTCTGAAGGTTCCCATTGTCCCTCTCACCCTTGGTGATGTGAAAGTTGTCGGGATGGCAGCAGTAGCCACCAACAGCGGCGTCGTGGTAAGTCCCCGCAGCAGTTTGCATGAGATCTCAACCCTTGAGAAGATCTGTGAGCTGCCGGTTGGAAAAGGCTCGATCAATATGGGAAATGCAATGGTCGGGACCGGTCTCGTGGCAAATACCAAAGGGTATCTTGCCGGTTTCGAGACAAGCGGCTATGAACTCGGAAGAATAGAAGATATTTTCGGATTTGAGGAGTAAAACATGGACCAGAAGAAGTATGAAATCAAGGGGAAGTACCAGGAGCTTCACGCATGGAAGCCATTCACCAAGGTTCTTTCCGCCCCAAATGAGAAACAGGCACAGGAACGGATTTACAACCTGATTGGAAGTAAACACCGCCTTAAACGCATGTATATTCAGATTGATACACTTACTGAATGTGCAGGTGAGTGATCCCTATGGCACCCGTTGATCCCCGTGAAGTTCAGTCCCTTCAGGCATACCTGAACCAGTATAACCAGCAGGCAGAGGTATACTCTCGCCAGCTCGGTATTATGGAAGAGGGGATCCGGGAAGGGAATGCCGCTATTGAGACCCTGAAGGCTCTGTTAGAGGCAGGGGATTCCACCATCCTTATGCCGGTTGGTGGCGGAGTAAACGTCCGGGCAAGGGTAGAACACCCGGATGAGGTCTACGTCAGCATCGGCTCTGATATCATTCTCCAGAAGACAAACGAGGGTGGCATCAGTTATCTTCAGGATCGGATTGCCGAGATGGAAGCATCAAGCAAGAACCTGACCGAGGTTCTGCAGAAGATTGATGCCCAGGTCAAGGACATCTCGAAACGACTTGAGCAGCTCTACCGTCAGGCACAGCAGGATCAGCAGGGTGCCGGCGCAGCAGGGCCGCGATAACTCCGTTAAGGACGTAAGTGGTCTCTGATGTTCAAAGCGCTAAAAGAGAAACTCTTCTCGGTCAGGCAGCGACTGGAGACCACAATCGGCGAGCAGCCTGAGGCTGCTCCTGAAGACGTCTCTCCTGTGCAGGATTCACCCGTATCAGTCTCTTCTCCGCTAACACCTGAACCTGTTCAGCCTGAGGAAGATTCCAGAGAGAAGAAGAAACCAGGTTTTGCCCAGAAGGTGGTCTCACTTGTCAGGGACCGCGAGTTCATCATCTCTGAAAAAGATATTGAGGATTCTCTTTCTGATCTTGAGATCGGGCTTCTTGAGAGTGATGTCGCCTTTTCTGCAACTGATGCGATTCTGACAAAGGTTCGAGAGGATCTCACGGGATCAAAACGCAAGATTGGAACCTCGGTTGATTCGGTCATCACAAATGCCCTCTCCGAGGCACTGTTATCAGTTCTTGGTGAAGGAGTCAATATTCTTGACTTTATCACATCACGTGAAAAACCGGTAAAGATCCTCTTTACCGGGGTGAACGGGACCGGAAAGACCACGTCGGTTGCCAAGGTTGCAAACTATCTCACTAAAAACGGGCTGACTGTTGCGATTGGTGCAGGAGATACTTTCCGTGCCGGTGCGATAGAACAGATCGATGTTCATGGCGAGAGGCTTGGTATCAAGGTTATACAGCATCAGGAAGGGTCTGATCCTTCTGCTGTTCTCTATGATACTGTGCAGTATGCAAAGGCCCATAACATCGATGTTGTGCTCGGGGATACTGCAGGAAGGTTTCACAACCGTGTCAACCTGATGAACCAGCTTGCCAAGATCCGCAGGGTCATTCAACCTGATCTGATTGTATATGTGGACGAAGCGGTTGCAGGCAACGATGCTGTTATCCGTGCCGAAGAGTTTGCAAAATCAGTAGGTATGGATGCCGTGATGCTGACCAAGGTTGACATGGATCCGAAAGGTGGGGCAGCCATCTCAATCGCTCATGCGGTGGGAAAACCCCTCATCTTCATCGGTATCGGCCAGGGATATGATGACATCGTGCCCTTTGAGCCAAAGGCGATCGTCGCTGACCTCCTTGCAGGTGAGGCCTGATGCTTGGAAACCTCGGAACAAACCTCAAGGATGCCCTGAAGAAACTAGCCGGAAAAACGGTTATTGACCGGGTTGCTGTAGAGGAACTGGTCAAGGATCTTCAGCGTGCCCTTCTGCAGTCTGATGTCAACGTCAAGCAAGTGATGCAACTCTCCCAGACGATTAAGAAACGTTCTCTTGATGAAGAACCGCCAAAAGGTGTTACTGCACGAGAGCATGTCCTCAAGATCGTGTACGAGGAACTGGTCCATCTTGTCGGTGGCAAGGTTGATGTTCAGCTTGGTAGGCAGATTATCCTGATGGCCGGTCTGCAGGGTTCTGGTAAGACAACAACCACTGCAAAGATTGCCCGGTACTTCAAGAAAAAGGGTCTTCGTGTCGGGGTTATCTGTGCTGATACCTTTAGGCCCGGTGCCTACACCCAGATCAAGACCCTTTGTGACCGGGTGCAGGTGAACTGCTTTGGCAATCCCAAAGAGACCGATGCCCGCAAGATCGTTGCAGAAGGTCTGCAGCATCTCAAGGATGAAGTCATCATCGTAGATACCCAGGGGCGTCACGCCCTTGAAGATGAACTGATCCAGGAGATCATCGATCTCAATGAGATGACCCATGCCACCCACCGCTGGCTGGTCCTTGATGCAGCACTGGGTCAGCAGGCACGTGAACAGGCACGACGGTTCCACGAAGCAGTCCAGATCGACGGTGTCATCATCACCAAGATGGACGGTACCGCAAAAGGAGGTGGAGCCCTTTCTGCGGTTGCAGAAACCGGAGCAGGGATCGTCTTTATTGGTGCCGGTGAGACTATCGAGGATCTTGAATGGTTTGATCCTGACAGTTTCATCTCCCGTCTGCTTGGTATGGGTGACCTCAAGGCCCTTGCCGAGAAGGTTCAGGAGAGCATCAATGAAGAAGACATTGATGTCAATGCAATGCTCTCAGGCAAGTTCACGCTTCGGGATATGTACAAACAACTTGAAGCAGTGAACAAGATGGGGCCACTGAAGCAGGTGCTCAGCATGCTTCCGCTCGGAGGCATGGAGGTTCCTGAAGGCGCTATCGAGGTCACCTCTACCAAGATGGAACGGTACCGGATCATCATGGACTCGATGACCAATACCGAAATGAACGATCCAACAGTCCTGAACGGTTCACGAGTGCAGCGTATTGCCATGGGAGCCGGTGCGACTCTTGAAGAGGTGCGTGAACTCATCAAGTACTACAAGATGATGAAACGAACCTTTAAAAACCTGAAAGGAGGGGAGAAGGGGATGCAACGGCTTATGAAGAAGTTCGGCCGCTTCTCCTGATCCCATGGTCTTTTTTGCGGTGATCGGCCACCAGGCAAAGAATGACGGCACATTCAGCCTGAACGATCTTCCAAGCAGCGGAGGCAGAATGGATCTCCTCTGCCGGTGTGTTCAGGCTTCGCTCTTCCTCTCGCATGGCATACGGGAGGATGCCTCCTGTCTTCTGATCCTGGCAGGCGGTCCCGGAGCAGTCAAGACCGTCAGGTTTGAGGGTGCGAGTGTCCGCAGCCTGAGTCCTGATGAGCGAAGCAGTGCATCGTTTATAAAAAAGGCCCTTGAGATCCCGGCAGGCAGCCTCTTTCGGGATGTCACGCCCGGTGTCTCGGTCAGAAAGGCAGGACTAGAGACCCTGCTCAGCGAGCATCGGTTCGGGGTGCTTGACGAACACGGAACAGATATCAGGAATATTCAGGGTGACGAGCTCCCTGAAGGCTTTCTCCTCTCTGATCATCAGAACTTCACGCCTGAAGAAGAACTGCTGATAAAGGATTTGCCCAGGTACTCGCTCGGACCTCAGGTTGTGCATGCCGACCACGCAATTGTTCTGCTTTGGAATGAGATCGATCGGAGAAGATCCTGATGGAACTGACTGAATTATACCGCAAAGTACAGGAGTACGGGGAGATCTGTGATCACTGTCTCGGTCGCCTCGTTGCAAAGCGTTCGCATGGTTTATCGAATGATATGCGCGGAAGTGCAATCCGGATTGCATCCGCACTTGAAGCAAATGAACCATACACTCCACCGTCTGAACCCTGCTGGATCTGTAACAACTTCTTTGATCATACTGCAGAGTGGGCAGAGAAGGTCATCTCGTCTCTTGAAGGGATTGAGTGCAAAACCTTCCTCATCGGATCACGGATTCCGCCGCTCATCACTGAAGCTGAAGAGATGCTCTGGACCGATCTCACATTGCAGGACCCTGAGCCTCTCAAGTCTGAAATAAACCGTGAGGTTGGCAAGGCAGTATCAGCCAGGAACGGGCTTCAGGTTGAACTGAAGAACCCTGACGTGGTTGTTGTCCTCAACCTTCATGAAGAGGTGGCAGAGGTTCAGATCCGTCCGGTCTTTCTGTACGGCCGGTATTTCAAGTATGAGAGGGGCATCCCCCAGACTCACTGGTTCTGCAGGGCATGCAAGGGCGCAGGTTGTGAGGTATGCAACGGAACCGGCAAACAGTATGCAGATTCTGTAGAAGAATTGATAGGCCGTCCGCTCTGTGAGATCTTCCAGGGCACGGCTGCAACACTTCATGGCGCAGGACGTGAAGATATCGATGCAGTGATGATCGGATCCGGCCGCCCGTTTATCATCGAGATCTCTGAAGCCCGCATTCGGCATGCTGACCTTGACACCCTTGAAAAGAGGATCAACGAGTCAACAGGTGGCAGAGTCGGGGTAAAAGATCTCAGGTGGACCGAACGGGGTGAGGTGGAAACCCTTAAGACGCACAAAGGGCATAAAAAATACAGGATTCTGGTCGATATAGACGGCTCCATCCCCGAAGAAATCCTCTCTGCAGCCGCAGAACAGCTGACGGGTGCCACGATACATCAGCGCACCCCGGCCCGGGTTGCCCACCGGAGGGCAGACAAGGTACGGGAGAGGGTTGTCCTTGAGCTCATATGGGCAGGTCGGGAAGCGAACCTCTTCGCGTTCGAAGTAACAGGAGAGGCCGGTCTGTACATCAAGGAGTTAATATCAGGTGACCAGGGGCGGACTACGCCCAGTCTATCAGAGATCCTGGGAACACCGGCACGAGTCGTACAACTTGATGTTGTCGATGTGCAGGGAATTGAGTAGGTGAACGGAAATGGCACTTCACAATGGACCGAGGAAGAAGACCCGGTATAAGTTTAAGAAAGATCTGAGAAAGCGCGGCGTTCTGCCGATCACCACTGTCATCCAGGAGTTTGATATGGGACAGAAGGTTCACATCGTTTGTGAGCCAAGCATTCAGAAAGGAATGCCTCATGCACGCTTCCACGGAAAGACCGGATCAGTCATTGGTCGCAGAGGCCGTGCATGGATCGTAGAGATCTACGACGGCAACAAGATGAAGACAATTATCTCACGTCCCCAGCACCTCAAGGCGCAGCAGTACTAACGGTAGAAAAGGTCGGTTGGCATGAAGATCAAAGGAATTATCAAAGAAGATGCGATCACTGTTCCTGAACTAAAAGAGGAACTCCTCAATGTTGAGGCAGTTCGTCTCGAGAAAGGAAAAGAGATGTCGTACGAGCTCCGAAGGAGCATAGAACATGCCAACCAGATCGCCCGGACCTCTGCAGCGAAGTCCCGCAGTCTCGTTGATGCAGTGCTCCAGGTCGAGAAGGTTAAGCCTGATGTGGCACTTCGGATCGCAAACACAATGCCCAGGACCAGGGATGAGGTCAGAGCCGTCTTTGGCAGAGATAAGTTTGCTCATACAACCGAGGAACTCGATCAGATCATAGATCTCGTTATTACTCATTTCAACTAGGTGCGCTCATGATGAAGACTGAGCGAGCTGAGAAGAAGGAGGTTAACGCTGTCATCCTGGATGTTCTTCCCAAAGGATATCCGGATGATCCCCGCCCCATATATAAACGCGAGCCGGTTGTCCAGGCAATGGGAGTGGAACAGTTCAAACTTCTTGAACTGATTCCAAAGTCCCTCAATGTTGAGATCGGCGAGTTGATCTACATTGGGAGCGGTGAGAGAGAGAAGATCGAGCGGGTCAAGCGCCGGATCGGGTACCATGAACTGACCAACGGGGCACTATCTGAGCTTCCCTTTGTCATCGAGAAGATTGTCAAGCAACGGGAGAGCGAGTATGTTGAATTCTACAACAAATCAATCTCAATCACCCCAAAACTTCACATGCTCCATCTGCTTCCCGGTATCGGGAAGAAACTGATGTGGGAGATCATCGAGGCCAGGGAGAAGAAACCGTTCGAAAGTTTTGCTGATATATCAGCACGGATTAAATCCCTGCCACATCCTGAAAAGATGATCCTTAACAGGATTATAGAAGAACTTCAGGATCAGACGGTGAAGTATCACCTTTTCACCTCGCGATGAGTGCATACCGGGATCAGCACTTTCTCTCTGACCGCAATGCGGTGGAGCGAATTGCATCGGTTCTTGATATTGCTGACCGTCAGGTTCTGGAGATAGGACCTGGCAGAGGCGTGCTGACCCGGGCTCTCCTTACAAGGGGTGCCAGGGTTATTGCAGTGGAACTCGATGAGTCACTTGTTGCTTTTTTAAAACTGGAATTTTCAGATGCTATAGAATCAGGTTCACTCACGCTGATTCATGGCGATGCTACCCGGGTTGATATCCCCCAGTTTGAGATCGTTGTTGCTAATCTTCCCTACTCTGCATCATCAAAGATAACATTCCGCCTGCTTGATATCGGGTTTGAGGCTGCTGTTCTCATGTACCAGAAAGAGTTTGCAGACCGGATGCTTGCAGATATCGGGACCCGTGACTGTGGAAGGCTCTCGGTGATGGTGCAGACCTTTGCCCGTGCAAGCCGGTGTTTTGATCTCCCGCCCGGTGCGTTTTCACCTCCTCCTGCTGTGTATTCAACGGTTGTCAGGATAGAGCCACGCCCGCCGCTCTTCCCTGTTGATGATAGAGTTGTGTATGCAGAAGTTGTGAAGATCCTGTATGCAGGCCGGAGAAAGACTGTCCGGAGTATTCTGAAGAATGCCGGTAGCATCTTTGGATCAGATCCGGTTGCCACCCAACTATCTGAACTGGATCCTGCCATCCTCTCCTCGCGGCCTGAAGCACTCTATCTGGAAGATTATGCCACGATCTCAAATATCCTTTCACGCTGATCCAGATCAGGTGTATCAGCCTGCTGAAGATTCGTTTCTCCTTCTGAAGACAGCGAAGAGTGAGGTCAGATCGTCTGATCGGGTGCTTGAGATTGGGGTTGGATCAGGCTATGTCTCAACAGGGCTTCTTTCATCCTGCCGTCTGCTGGTTGCAACCGATAAAAACCCTCACGCCGCCAGTATCGCCCATAACGCCGGTGTCCAAGTAGTCAGGGCTGACCTTGCAGCCGGTCTGTGTGGCCCTTTTGATCTTATCCTCTTCAATCCGCCATATCTCCCCACTGCTCCCTCAGAACGGATCGATGACTGGCTAGAACTTGCTCTAGACGGTGGTCCTACTGGCAGGGATGTTATAATCAGGTTTCTTCAGGAGGTTCCCTCTCTCCTCTCTTCCGAAGGCCGGGTCCTTCTTCTCATCTCCTCACTCACCGGACCTGAAGAGGTTGAAGACCTGGTCAGGGAAAATAGGCTAGTGAGCACCACTGTTGCAGAAGAAAGAGTTGAAGGTGGAGAGATCCTGTTGATACTCAGGCTCTCTAGATGCTGAAAGAAGCGAACATTAAATTCTGATATTTCCTGTATCGATATCTTCCCTGAGCAGATACACACCTGCAATAAGAACTGCCAGCATGACCGCAGGGCCAATGATCTCGATTGGCTGGGCGACTGAAATGTTGAAGATGATCACATGCCTGATCATGGCCGTAAGCCCGGCAATGAGGATGGCCCGTACCGGAACACGTTTTGTCTTCAGGTACACAATCACCGTCTCGAAGAGTTCGATGATTATGACAGTGAGCAGGATCGAATAAATCACCTGGATGATACCCTCATCCCAGTTCTGAAGTGTAAACAGAGAGATTATCTCAAAGAGGGTAATCCCGAGTGATATCAGTGCCACAATTGTGAGAAATAACGCAAGAACGATGTAAATCAGAACCGGCACGGCAGTCATTACTCTGATAACCGGTGCGGTCTGTTCTGCAAGGCTGTCACTCATACACCGTATAAGATCTGCCAGAATAAAAAAATCTGTGGTTGTTACTGCATATTGGAGTACCGGTGGATGATATCATCGATACTGCAGTTTTTCAGTTCGATAAGCGCAGATACTATTGAATCTGCAAATATCATTGCTGATGTCTCAAAGAGAGTGCCGAGCGGTGTTGATGGTTGTGACATGGATCGGTGTTCTCCTTTGAGCTGACGGAGATCAAAATGGTCTGAACCGGTGTGGATACTCTCTTCATCGGTCTGAAGATGCACGACACAGGTGGCAAGATCAGCCATCGGGGAACTCCTGGTCCCGGTGATAAGGCAAATTGTTCCTCCAATCTGCTGTGTTGTCTGGCATGCCTCAAGTACAGACTTTGTCTTTCCTGATCCTGAGAATGCAACCAGAGTGTCACCTTTATGAAATGCAGGAGTAACTGTCTCTCCGACAACATACGCGGTCATACCCAGATGCATGAGGCGCATCCCGAATGACTTTGCGACAAAACCCGACCTGCCTGCTCCAAGCACAAAAATTCGTTCAGCCCGGTTTATCTCGGTGAGAAAACACTCAACCTGGCGCTGATCAATTGATTTAGCGACCTCCTCAATGCGGGAGATCATGGTGAGCATCAGGTCCTGCAGCGGGATACACGACTCCATGAGTGAATAGAGATGCTTTCGGGCTCCACATATAAATGACGGAGCGCAGCATTAAAAAAAGATATTAGAACTCTTCAGTGTCTGAAATATCTGACACCGGTGAAAACCATTGCGATGTTGAGCCGGTTGGCTTCAGCGATCACCAGATCATCCCTGATTGATCCACCCGGCTGGATAAGTGCTGTTGCTCCTGCTTCTGCTGCAACCTGCAGAGTGTCAGGGAACGGGAGAAAAGCATCTGATGCAACGGCTGTGCCTTTGAGCGGAGAGAGCGATCTCGAAACCGCGATACGGGCTGAATCTACCCTGTTCATCTGACCTGCTCCGATACCTATTGCTTTCGTACCGTCAGCAAAGACAATGGCATTGCTCTTTGTGTGTTTGCAGACCTTCATGGCAAGGTGCATGGCGGCCTCTTCTGCTGCGGTTGGGTCCCTGTCTGAAACAACAACCCAGTCCTCTCTGAAACTTGTGCTCCGCTGTACAAGGGCTCCCCCATCAATCGTCCTTATCTCGGTCTTCTCCACCGGTTCAGGGAGCGTGAGAACCCTCATGTTCTCTTTCTTTGCAAGAATGGGAAGTGCTCCCGGTGAATATGATGGTGCTACCAGGACCTCGATAAAGGTTGATGCAATTTCCTTGGCAAGGTCTTCTCCAACCTCCCGGTTGACAGCAACGATACCTCCGTATGCTGACACCGGATCTGAATCACGGGCAGTGATGTAGGCAGTGCAGATGTCTTTCCCGGTTGCAACCCCACAGGGATTGTTATGTTTTACTATGACTGCTACAGTTTCTGAAAATTCTTTGAGCAGTGAGACAGCTGCATCCAGGTCAAGGTAGTTGTTGTATGACATCGCCTTTCCCTGAACCGGCACTGCCCCTGCAATACCTGACTCGCCGTATACAGCAGCCTCCTGGTGTGGGTTTTCACCGTACCTGAGAAGTCTCCCGTTTCTGTACTGTATAGACATGGTGTCAGGGAATGTGCCTTCAAGATTTTGGAGGTAGTTGGATATGGCACCGTCATATGCAGCCATCTTTGTGAAAACCTTGCAGGCGAGGGCAAGACGCTGTTCATATTCAAACCCGGTTCCGCTCTTAATTGCTGATATGAGAGCAGGATAGTCTGATGGATCGGTTACTACCACAACGTCCCTGAAGTTCTTGGCAGCAGCCCGGATCATAGCAGGTCCGCCGATATCAATAAACTCGATAAGTTCATCGAGAGGTAGTGCCTGTTTTGCCATCTCTTCAAATGGGTAGAGGTTTACAACGAGGAGATCAATCGGCTGGATATTGTTCTTCGCCATCTCTGCCTCATCTTTTCCCCGTCTTCCCAGAAGTCCCCCATGAATCCTGGGATGGAGCGTCTTGACCCTGCCATCCATCATCTCCGGATGGCCGGTGTAATCAGAGACTTCAATAATTGGAATGCCTTCCTTCTCCAGTGTCTTTGCCGTCCCACCTGAACTCAGGATCTCAATCCCGGCCTCTGCAAGTGCTTTTGCGAGATCGATGATCCCATCCTTGTTCCAGACTGAGAGCAGTGCACGCTTCATGGGAATATACTAGGACATACGCGGTAATGAGAGTGATGGCTACAAGTGTCGCAAAAAGAAAAGAGAAAAATGAGGGCTCTTATTGGCTCCGCCGTGTTCCAATGAGCAGTGCTGCTGCACCAAGTGCTGCGCAGATCACACCGGGAGAGAGTGGACTTGCCTGTGTGGCTGTTGCAGACGGGGATGGCGGGTGTACATATGTCTGCTTTGGATGAGGGGTGTAGACTGGTGTCGGCTCATCAGTCTCTTCCTCGGTTGGTATAGGAGTTACAACTGATGTCCGGACGGAGGTGGGTTCTGCTGTCGGTTTTATGGTCTTCTTTTCGGTCATGTTTTCCAGTTCGGCAGCGGTTAACTTCTTGGTCGTGTTGGATTTCGTATCAGAAGTTGGCTCGCTCGTCACCTTCTTTGTAGGTGATTTAGTAGGGGTTTCAGTTGCATCTACTGAATTTTTATCTTTTGAACTGGATTTAGAGCTTGATTTTTCTTCGGTTGGTTCTGCGGTTATCTTCTTTGTTGGTTGTTCTGTTACGTTTTCAGCCTTCTTTGCAGCCTTCTTCTCGGTTGTGACACTCTCTTTCGTCACATCACTGCTTTTGTCTTTGCTGCTCTTTACAGTCTTTGGAGCCTCTGTTTCCTTTGCCTTTACTCCAGTCTTTCCTAGTGTGTATGTCTTCTTCTCGGTGACTGTTGCTCCAGAATCAGGGTTGTTATCGTTGATCTTATTGACATTGGTTACTGCAGAGATTGTGTAGTCCCCGTCAGGGAACTTCTTTGCATCAGTAGTGTCCCATACAGCACCAGTGTCATAGGGGGATGCATAGACGTATACTTTGTCAAGGTTGAAGTCCCCGGTTTGCGAGGAGGTGATTGTATGATACACCGTCTCATTAGGACCGGTAAGATTGATGGTAACCGGAGCGCCGGAAGAGCCCGAACGCTGGCTTATCCCTGCAAGGTTGGTTGATATCTTGAACGAGACAAGGTTTCCACGTTTGATCAAAGTTGGGTCAGTGTCCATCCCGTTCTCAACCATGTCTACTTCAAGGGTTGGATCTTCAACTGTGAAGATCGGTTTCTTGGTTATCAGGGCATACCATTGTCCGGTGTGACCTTTGAATGAGTCTGTATCGACTTTGAAATGCTGGACATCTGTGACCCGCGATCGTGCAGTCGGAGTCCCCTGTGCATTTCCTGAGTCCCACCAGGCAATTTCGTCTCCGGTGTGAACATCACAACTGGAGAGATCAAGGTCTTCTTCTCCTACGTACACCGTCCCTCCATGGGGCACTTTGTTGTCTGCTGCAAGAGCAGCAGGGATGAGCAGGAGTCCGATAAGAATAATGAAAGGAATGAGAATGCGATCTGTCATACAATAATCTTAGCTACGTGTGCCGTTTCGCGGCTTTAGGGTTATCCCCCTTTAAGGTCCTCGGTAAGTGATACTCAAATATCAGGGATGACCACTTTTCTGCACGCATCTGAGTCTCCTCATTCTGGGTCTTGTCTTCCTCCTTATTACAGTCAGACAAATTGGGAGTTTTACCTTTAGGATATGGCAGGTTATGACTGTGGGGGCAGTTCTTGTCCTTCTAACCGGGGAGATTTCTCTTCCAAAAGCCATTTCAGCAATTAATCCTGATGTAATGATTTTTCTCTTTGGTATGTTTGTGGTTGGAGAGGCTGTTTGTGTGAGTGGTCTTTTAGCCGGAGTGTCTGATTATATCTGCAAGGTTGCCAGAACACGGGATCAACTGCTGCTCATATTTGTCGCAGTAATGGCTGTAGCATCAGCATTCCTGATCAATGATACTGTTGCGATCATAGGAGCTCCTCTTGCACTCTCCCTCGCTTACAGGTATCGTATCCCCCCTGCAGCGGTGCTTATGGTTCTCTGTTTTTCTCTGACCACCGGGAGTGTCCCAAGCCCAATCGGAAATCCACAGAATTTTCTGGTCGCTTCATACTGGAATCCCCCTGATCCATTCCTGTCATTTGCTTCGGGTCTTCTCGTCCCTACACTTCTCAGTCTAGGTCTTATTGTACTGTTGATGAGGTCCAGTTGGATGAAATGCGATAATGGGGTTTTCCATCCTCCTGATCTTCCGGCTTCTCCTGACAGGCATCTTGTCAGAGTGACCATCCTCTCTCTTCTGATTCTTGTCGCCCTGATATTGATCAGAATAAGTTGCTCTATCTCCGGCAAAGCATCAGTGTTTCCTCTTGGTGTCATTGCCCTCTCTGCTGCCCTGCCGGTTCTTGTTCTGGCAAAACAGCGTGTTGTAATCATCAGGCAGATAGACTGGAGAACCCTGGTCTTTTTTACTGCAATGTTTGTTCTGATGCAAAGCGTGTATGATTCAGGCTGGTTTCAGGCCTCAATACCGTTTACCGATCTAACCACGATCCCCCTGATCCTCATGGTAAGCATCATCCTCTCCCAGTTGATCTCAAACGTCCCGTTCATTGCCCTTTTTCAGCCGGTAATTGCTGCATCAGGAATATCATCAGGATCTATGCTTGCCCTGGCTGCAGGATCCACAATAGCAGGAAATCTAACCATTCTCGGGGCTGCAAGCAATGTCATCGTCATTCAGCAGGCAGAGAAGGCTGGGGTGTCCATACGGTTTTCTGATTTCATCCGGATTGGACTTCCACTAACTCTTCTCCAGGCCATAATTTATACACTCTGGCTTCTTTACTTCACGTAACTTGGCTGGTTTGGTATTGCATGGCATATGTTTATGGTGTGAATCTGAAAACCACCCTAAGCATACTAAATTAGGATTTTAGGTATGAGCGGGATTCTGATAGTGGATGACAACCCTCTGCAGCTGAACCAGTTAAAAAGCATCCTGAACGAAGCAGGATATCCAGTTATCGGGGCTGCCTCTTCAGGAACTGAAGCAGTAAAACTTCTTAGGTCCATACACCCATCTCTTATTGCACTTGATATTGTGATGCCTGATATGAACGGTCTCGATCTTCTTCGATCCATACGGGCAGCCTATCCCTCTATTCCTGTAATGGTCTGCTCCTCGTTTGGGCATGAAGTTGTGGCTGATTTAGCTCAAAGATCGGGAGCTTTTGCTTTTTTTCCTAAACCGTATCCTGCGCTCCGCCTTCTTCAGGAGGTTGAGCGGATGATCGGCCCACCCAAGATCCGGGTGCCTGATCTATCATAATGCTAGGTTAGCAGGTCTGATATGAGAATAGAATGTATTCTGTTGGCATTATCAGAACTTTTAGAGGATAGAATTGGTAACGCTATGATCTGTTTCGGCGGTAATGCCGGCTGAGGGGGCTCCTGCTTAAGCAGAAGCCGCAGTCTGGGGGAAGTATTGTGTCTGGATCGGTGGTGTCCCGCTCAGACCCTCAGCCTTGAAGGGTATGGGGTGTATCTGGCCCCGGTATGTTCAGCCATGTATTGTTGTATTATGCGGGGAGTGCTGGATGGGGGGTGTATCTACATGACTGAACAGGAGGCATTGATTCTGGCATAATTTACCCTCTGATGAAGACGGCATACCGGATGGGTTGGTGTGGGGAATACAAACAACAAGATTCGGTTATCACCTCCTTTTCTTCTGTGCAGGTCTTTGCCTGCGCATGTATAGTAGTATTTACATTGTGTTATATCTACTTTCCTCTCGGGAACGTATGCTTGCCATTTTGTCAGATCTCTAATTAAATGTTCTGCAGGGATCGGGGCTGGTGAGTGATCAGGATTGTACTCCTGATCTCAGATCTTCTCCCTGAATCTCTTCATAGGTGAAAATTTCTTCGATGTGAACCCCGAAGCGGGATGATATCCTGAAAGCAAGTTCAAGTGACGGATCATACTTACCCTTCTCAATTGCAAGAATAGTCTGCCTGGTCACCCCTACATCCCTGGCGAGATCTTCCTGCGTTAGATCATTCATAGCACGAAAGACCTTTATTTTATTCTTCATCCTCCCCCCCGGCCCCATATTTTCTATCATACCAGGAGAGAAATATTACATACACGATTATCATGAGAAAGACGATAAACATGAGGAGAAATGAGAATCTGGCAACCTGATACGAGAATGGGCCAAATACTTCACCCCTGAGACTTACAACAACACCGCCGAGAGCATATGAGAAGAGGATAACTCCGAGGACCTGAAGGGTTCTAAGTGATGCCTTCTCGGTTATCAGGTGTGTCCGTTCATCGGCTACGACTTCATCAACGAGCTGCCGTATGATCCACGCTGCAATCACGCCGATGATAACTGCCCCTGTCATCACCAATGGTTCGAGGTGTTCAACAGACCAGAGAAATATGCCCACTTCGATCAAAGCGATGAATCCAAGCAGAAGAAAATATGTGTGTTGCTTCATAATGCTTCTGTGTAACGTATCATTGTACTAATTCGGATAAGATAAGTATGATCGTAGAACCGCGAATAAAAAAAACCTGCGCCAGGTCATTGAGGCGATATCCCCGCTGAATAAGGGTTTATAATCATGGAGTTTGATTCTGCCGTCCGGGTTCTTTTTGTTGATGACGAACCGGCGTTGCTCCATGCAATTCGCGATTATCTGACGATCATTCACTCTCTTGAGGTTGATATAACCAACGATCCTGCTGATGCCATTCAGAGCGGGCAGCTCTTCTCTTATGACTGCCTGGTTGTCGATTATGACATGCCTGATATGGATGGCATTACACTCCTGAAGGCGATCAGGCAGGTGGATCCTGATATTCCGGTCATCGTGTTCACTGGAAAAAGCCGTGAGGAAGTCGTTATTGAGGCAATCAATAACGGTGCGGACTTTTACCTGCAGAAGGGAGGCAATGCAGAGGAACTCTTTGCAGAACTCGCGCATGACATTGGAAAAGCGGCACGACGGTTCAGGGCTGAGCGTGCCCTCACAGAAAGTGAGCAACTCTACCGGGCAGTAGTGGAGGATCAGACTGAATTCATCTGTCAGATGGATCCTGAAGGAGCAATCAGGTTTGTAAACAGTTCTTTTGCAAAGTATATCTCCAGAGAACCGGAGAACCTTATTGGTTCAGACTTCTTTTCACTCTTCGGAGAGGGGGGAGAAAACCTGAAAGAGGCACCGGATATCTGCGACCCTGACAACCCGGTGGTTCATGCTGAGATAAGGAATATACGTTCTGATGGTTCAAAGTCAGATCTCCACTGGACGCTCAGGCTTCTCTTTGACTCCTCGTTTGAACCCAGGGAAATCCTGGCAGTTGGTCGTGATATAAGCGCTCAGAAAGAGGTGGCACGACAGACCTCAATTCAGCGTGATCTCGCCCTTGAACTGGCAATGGTCTCATCAGTGGACATGGTACTTGAGTTATCGCTCAAGGCTGTCGTCAAGCTTACGGGAATGGATACCGGCTCGGTATATCTTCGGGACCGTGTTACGGGAACGGTTGTAAAGTCGTTAGATTGCGGTCCTCACCGTCGTTCACTCTGTCAGTTCATGGATATCTGGCAGAATGATAATGTTGATCTCCTTGCAGTCCTTGCCGGAACATCGCGGTATTATAGTCAGACTGATCTGAGCAGATTTGAGGCACCATTCCTCTCTATGGTCATCGTCCCGGTTCAGCGTTATGATGAGGTGACCGGCTGGTTTGTCGTGGGTTCTGACACCATGAACGAAGTTCCGGGCACATACCGTAGTTCCCTTGAGACGGTGGTTTCACAGATTGGAAATGTTATCGCCAGAATACAGGCTGAAGATGCACTGCGTGATGCGCTTATCGAGAGTGAGGAGCGTTATATGCAGCTCTCCGAATCATCGCCAGATGCCATTGCAATTCTCTCCTCACATAACCGTCCGGTCTATCTGAACCCTGCTGCCCTCTTCCTCTTTGGTGTGCACTCGTTTGATGAGTTTATGACCCGGCCGCTGAATGAGTACTTCGACAGTGCATCATATCCGGCAGTTTCAGATATGCTCTCTCTGAGTTTCTCACTCAGGAGGCCGAACTCATGTGAAGCTCTGATGTGGAGCAGACTAGGCAGGGAGATCTATGCAGAGTTGATTGCAGTGCCGATAACACAGTCAGGCGATACCGCAGTTCTGCTCATTATTCGCAACAGAACTGAACAGAAACTCTCCGAGCGTGCTCTTGCAGAGAGTGAACGCCACTTTCGGGAACTGGCCGACCTTCTGCCTGAGCCGGTTTTTGAGACTGATGCCTGTGGTCATGTGACCTTCTGTAACCAGGGTGCCCATTCTCTTCTTGCACCCGGGAATGATACAACGCTTATCGGTGTTTCATTTCTCCAGTTCTTCAGTGATGGAGATCAGGGTAAGTTAGGGACTGTTCTGGATGAGGTGAAGGCTGATCCTGCTGTCAGAAATGGTGACTTTACTGTCAGGGCAAAAGATGGCGGGGAGCGCTCTGTTCTCCTCTCTCTCTCACCGGTTTTCCGTGATACTGTATACGATGGTGTCCGCGGTGTCATCGTGGACATTACAGAGATGAAACAGTACCAGGAGACGCTCCAGCGGACTATCGAGGAGAAGGATGTCCTCTTCCGTGAACTCCATCACCGGGTTAAGAATAATATGCAGGTGATATCCAGTCTGCTCCAGCTTCAAGAAGAGTACATCGAGGATGAGCGTCTTATATCAGCGATTCATGACTGTGAGCAGCGCATCGCATCGATGGCACTGGTGCATGAAACACTGTATCGCAGTGATTCGCTCTCTGGCATTTCGTTTGCCACGTATCTTGAGAACCTTGCCGAAGAGGTTATCAGCAGTATCGCAACCGTAAGGGATATCAGGGCAGAGATAGATGTCGGAGATATCAGGTTCAATCTTGACACCGTAGTCACCCTTGGCCTGATTATCAATGAACTGATGGTAAATTCGATGAAGTATGCTTTCACCGGAAAAGGGAAGGGAATCATCAGCGTCTGTATGAAACACGGGGAGGGGTCTTACGTGATTTCTTATGCAGATGATGGAGTTGGCCTCCCTCCTGATTTCTCGATTGACTCATCGAGCAGCCTTGGAATGCGACTGGTTCGTGTTCTGACCCGTCAGTTACTGGGGTCTGTTACTGTGGGCGATTCTGAAGATGGCCCTGGAGCACGGTTTACCATACAGTTTCCGGTTCGTGAATAAAAGGGGGGGATAATTGCGACACAGATATTGGTAGTAGAGGATGAGGCGATTGTTGCAGAGTCTATTGCGTCTAAGTTGCGTAAATTCGGGTATGATGTTGCCGGGCCGGTTCCTACCGGTGAAGAGGCAGTAAAACTCGCTGGTGAGGTAAGGCCTGATGTGGTGCTGATGGATATCCATCTTGCAGGCACAATAGACGGGATAGATGCCGCAGGAAGCATCTCTGGATCATATCGTATCCCTGTGATCTTTCTCACCGCGTATGCGGATGATCAGACTCTTGAACGGGCAAAGGAGGCAAAGCCGTTTGGATATCTGATAAAACCATTCAGAGAACGGGATCTGCATGCAACCATCAGGATGGCACAGGAACGCTCACGTCTGGAAGCAGAACTTGAGGCAGCCAACCATGAACTTGACTCATTTAGTTACTCTGTCTCCCATGATCTGAGGGCGCCTCTTATTGCCATAGATGGGTTTTCCAGGATTCTTGAAGAGTCATACATGTCGTATCTTCCTGCTGATGGGCAGGATTGTCTTCAACGGATACGCCAGGCTGCCACTAATATGGATAAACTGGTCAATGATTTCCTCAGACTATCACGGGTTACCCGGGCTTCACTGGTGATGGAAACAGTTGATATCAGTATCATGGCAACAGAGGCCCTGGAAAATCTGTCTCATGAGCATCCTGACCGCAGTGTCAGATGGACGGTTGTACCCGGACTTGTGGCAGTCGGAGATAAGGGTCTCCTGCTGATAGCAGTGCAGAATTTAATCTCCAATGCATGGAAATATACGGGCAAAAGGAGTGAAGGCAGTATAGAAGTAGGGGGAACAATGCGTGGCAGGGGCCTGACATTCTATGTAAAGGATAATGGTGCCGGGTTTCCACCTGAAAAGGCGAACCTTCTCTTTGTCCCGCTCCAGCGTCTTCATTCCCAGGAAGAGTTCCCTGGAAATGGGATCGGTCTTGCGACCGTGCAACGAATTGTCTTCAGGCATGGAGGAAAGATCTGGGCTGAAGGGGTTCCTGATTCCGGCGCTACCTTCTGGATAACCCTGCCTGAACTCGGTTGATGATATTCAGGCTGATTTTACATCTGGCAAACGAAAGAAAAGTAATTTATGGCTACACCACGGAGATCGAAGACAGGTACAGGTGAATAAAGTCTTGTAGATCGTCAGGTTATTGAAAAATTTGATGGGGGCTTTGAATAGTTGTGCATAATCGGAAAAAAGAGGGATGGGGATGCCTCGGGTTCTAATTGTAGATGATACTGATTTTGACCGGAATCTTCTCAGAAATATTCTGGTCTCTGCCGGTTATGAGATAGCAGGTCTGGCGAGTGGAGGAGAGGAAGGGGTACGACTCTTCCGTGAACTAGTCCCTGATCTTGCCATGCTTGATCTGATCATGCCGGACCTGAATGGAATAGATACCCTGCGCAGGATTCGTGAGGAGTATCCTGAAGCACGGGTCATGCTCTGTACCTCGGTTGGTGAAGAAGGGATGGTGGATCTTGCCAGGAGAATCGGAGCAAAAGGATATATTGTCAAACCGTACCAGGCTGTAAACCTTCTCAAAGCAGTGGAACGGATCGTTGGTCCTCCAGGAAAGACGACAGGGATAAAATGGCAGTGACTGCCTTCCTGATGTTTTTTAAATATCGCGTCTCTCTTTTGTTCTTCTTTTTTATCTGAATGGTTATGCTTTTGCCTGGTTGGTTTCATTTTTTACAGGAGAGCCGGACGGTTCCTCGCCTGTCCTGTTTGTTATATTTGTCTCCGGCTTTGACACGGTTTTGTTGGGTTCCTGAACTGACTGATTAGCCGGGGTATCAGACACAGAAGCAACTCCTCCTTTCCTGAATGCCTCGGCTGCCTCTTTTGTCTTGTTCATTTTTTCGTATATGGCTCCGAGTCGTTGCCAGAGAGCTGTATCTGACGGTCTGCTCTCAGTTGCAGCCTCATATGACTGTGAAGCCTCTTTTAAGTGACCCAGTGCAGTCCAGGTATTTCCAAGGTTTGTCCAGGTTGCCCCGTCACTCGGATCCAGGGTAAGTGATTTTTCAAGGGCGGGCACTGCTTCGTAAAATCTGCCCTGTCCTGAAAGGATAGCACCGAGTTGGCCCCATCCTCCAGCCTGATCAGTTGAGATCTGCAGAGACTTTCTGACTGTTGTCAGAGCTTCCTCATATCGTGAAAGTCCTGCATACGCTGCAGCAAGCTGGTTCCACCCTTCGGTGTTGTTGGGGTATGTTGTGGTTGCATTAAGCAGGGTGGCAAGCGCTGCTTCATGGCTTCCTATGGCATTCTGTTCCCTTCCGAGCGGGATCAGAATGGTAGTATTGTTTGGTGAGATGTTCTGAAGTCTGGTATAGATATCAAGTGCTTCAGAATCACGTCCAAGTTTTGAGAGAACTGCCCCGTATCCTGCCAGTGCTTTTTCTGACCCTTTGTCAAGTCTGAGTGCGGCTGCGTATGCATCAGCTGCGGCCTTGTTGTTACCGGTAGCAGAAGCATTCTCTGCCTTTTCATACCATCCTGAAAAGGCCTTCTGAATATCCGCAGCGCTTGGGCCTGTCTGGTTTCCATCAGTGCCAGTCTTGTTCGCTGATACATTCCTCTCTGCCGTAGTATTTGTAAGAGGAGGCGATCTATTCACCTCCACCTGATCTGGATGCTCCTGTTTTTTGGTATCATTTACAGAAATATCGGATTTAGTTTCATTTTTTGAATCTGTCTGGTGGTCTGCCTGAGTCTCTTCTCCGGATATATTCTGCTGCAAGTCTGATCTGTCAGAGATGGAAACATTCTTCTCAGCACCAACCTGTAGAGAGAATGCCAGCACAAGGAGGAGGAGTGATATCGAAAGTGTCTTGATAATATCCATAGGATATGTTCTGTCAGATCTCCTTTTAATGGTTCACTGCGATCTCCACCTGGAATGCTCATAAACGGGATCAATTATGAAACAGATCAAAGTTAGAGAGATAACTGAGGCAGACTATTCCTATGTATGCCTTCTTGAACAGGGCTTATCAGGAGCTCAATATCAGGCAGCCGTATTTGTCCGCCAGGCAATAACTCTCTGGTCCCGGTTATTTCTTGTTGGTGAAGTGGATGATCAGATTGCCGGATATCTCGTTGGTTCAATCCCATGTGATGATCCGTCTTCAGGCTGGATACTGAGAGTGCGGGTCGATGCGGCTTTTCAGCGGATGGGTGTCGCATCCATGCTGATGTGCAAAATTGAAGATTCGATGAAGGATCACAGGATAAACCAGATCCTCCTCTCCTGTTCCCCGGAAAATCACGGAGCACTAACTCTTTACCATCGTCAGGGGTATACAGTCATAAGTCGCGAAACAGCGTATTTTGGTCCTGGTGAAGATCGCCTGATTCTTGGGAAAACAGTCTAATCAGGGATATTCGCCAGTACCTGGTTCTATGGCTTACTATTGCACCGTGATCCTTCGCACAGTCATTCCTGAACCTGATTTTCCTGATACTTTTAGCCCGACATCATACGTTCCCGGCGATTTCCAGGTGTGGATCGGATTCTGTTCCCATGAGGAAAAGCCATCGTTGAAATCCCATGCCCAGACTGTCGGCTCACCTGTTGATTTGTCAGTACATTTAACGGTATACTGTTTTTCAGTGAGAGGTTCTGCCGTGAATGTAACCTCATATACGGTGATGGTCTTTGCGGCAATTACATCCCCGCAACTTGTACTAACATCTCTGCTGCTCTCATACGTTCCCGGGAGTTCATACCGGTGAGATACCGAAACACCTGAAGCTGTTGTTTTATCCCCAAAATTCCATGTTCCTGTCAGAGGGTCTTCGGTTGTACCGCCTGTGGACTGATCCATAAATCTGACATCAAGCGGTGCATATCCTGAGAGTGGTTCGGCAGTGAATCCTGCCTGAACTGGTGGAACCTGCCCTGCCCCAACCGTGGTATTCATGAGATGCCAGGCGATGCTTGTCCCGTTTTCAGGGAGCAGTACTGTAAAGACATCCTGGTGATTTCCCGGTTGGAATGATGTTGGCTGGCCACGATCCTGAACTCCGGGAGAGAAGTAATTCCTGTCGCCGATGGGCAGTGTGACTGGGGTATTATGGCGGTTTATGTACCCAAATGAGGCCCTGATTGTCCCATTACCCAGGTTACACGGCCTAATGGATGTTGGAAAAAGCATTCCAGGGGCAGGAGTGATATCTGGTGTTGGTTGGATGGAAGGTGTCTGTGTGACTTCTTGTGTGGGCTTAGCCGGTGGGGGGGCAATCAGGGTATAATTGTTGAGAATTGTGGTAATCATCTCTTGATCGATGAGGTATTTTGTCCCTGTCATCTTCTCGATGGATCCGTCCCACTCAAGAAACCTTACCATGGCTGCTTTACTCTGTGATGTTCCATTTTCTGGTCTCGGGAGATCGGAATCAGTCCAGGTATCAGGGCCTGTTCCCTTTGGATTATTATAATCATGGAATGTGTAGGTCTTTCCTACATCGTTATACCAGAGCACCCTCATCCTGCTGGTTACCGATGGTGACTGATTAGTCTGTGTCTGGTTGAGTGATGACGGAGTTGTCTGAGAGACTGCTTTGGACTGTTTGATTGGCTCTTCATGACTTTGGGGAGTGTTCGTGATGAGAGTGATGAATCCTGCGGTAACCAGACAGAGAATGATGGCGACAGCGGCGACACGGTATGATGATGATTCTCCCATGGTGACCTGAATAGTATAATGAGTATGATTTGTGAGTGTAATCAAAAGAAGTCAGCGAGTGATCGCTGTGTTCTCATCTCTGTCAATAATGTGCTGTGTGTAATCCACCGGTTCATTCCAAGTGCTGATGAGGCTGCAACAACAGCTGCAGAAATGTTTTCGTACTGAGTTGGAGGTGATGCCATAGCCTGCCTGGTCACCTCCCTTATCACCCAGGTACCAAGCGGTGCCCAGTACTCGGAGGTGATCCATCTGATTACGATAACACGTGCATTCCGGTTTATCGAAGTAAGGTATTCAAGAACTGCCAGTCGTGCCGAGTAGTATGCCCCGGTGATTGGGGAATATCCTGTTTTATTGCGCCCTTCCCTGTCAGCCACGATCGTCTCATTCCCTCCTGCCCAGAGGGACTGACTGCCCCAGATCTCGATCATCTCAAACTGCCAGTCACCAGGAATAAGAATAACCGCAATCGCATTGCCGAATTTTTTAGAGAAAAAAAGACTGATAGTGTCATAGTCCTGGGATCTGAACACCTGTGGCTTCAGGTTTTTTCCAAGCGTATCATCGACAGCAGTTATGGCCCACCTGGTGGGAACCATGTGTCTGCTCTTCTCTGTCCCAAGCAGGCCTGCTGACATTAGGCTGATGATCCGGTAGGTGTCGGTCCCCCCTTCTGTGAGTTCATGGCAGGCACCAGACGCGGGAAGGTCAGTATCACTTGTGATCCGGTCGACTACTCTCTCAACCTTTGCGTTGTCAAGGAGATCAAAGGATTTGATATTCCCTGACATTCCGATGGGGGCAACCATTCCGTCAAACCTGAGATCAAATGAAACAGGTCTGTCGAACGCTGTTTCAACACCGAGAGGGATACTGGACAAGGCTATCTCGTGGAGATGCTCTTCATACCGGTGCGGTGTGGATGTGGCCCTGATTGTCTGTGCACGTATGTTTACGATATCAGCAATAGAGAGGTCCCGGTTCATCCATTCCGGAGGATGATCCTGGTCGCTGGTAAGGAGTGGTCCGGCATTGACATCCGGATATCCTGAGCTCCCGACAAAGATCGAAGGAGTAGTGCCCACATATTCAGATTTGGGTATGGTCTTCATCTGGGCATGGAACCGGGATATGACCGGACATTGCTCGCGTCCACAAAGGCCCTTTCCTTTGCATGAGATACAGAGAGTCATCTCGTGTTACCGGTCAGCTCCTGATCAGCGAGAGGTCAATTTTTCTTATTTGATAGGGGTTGTTTCGCTCAACAAAGGCACGTTTCTCCCATGTGGGATTACCTCCCAGCCTCCAGCCACTATCATATGCAGGTGTGATTGAATCGATCTGATACCGATCATCAGTCTTGTTGTATGCCGTGACGACCAGGATTGTATCCACTCCTGCAGGATCTGGGCTGATAATGTCCCCTAAAACGTATTTAACCGGTGTCCTTGGAGGAGCTGAATCAGATCCAATGCCCACATCACTTATTGCAATCCTCCCTGCCCTGTGGTTGTACCGCTCTTCGAGTACAGGCCTCATAAACCACATGGCTGTTGCATTTGTCCGGTATCCCCACTCTCCCGTATAATATTGGAAAATATCATCTGCCTGGTACTGATCTGAAGCAGGATCATACCCAAGGATTACAAGCATCCCGGTATCTCCGGTTGCTGAAGGATTTACCAGATCACCTGCTGGGTAGATTGGCTCGGGATGGGAAGCCGGAATCCCGGTGACTGGAGCTGGGACATCATCATGAAGTCCGGCAGGTGTGCCACCCGGCCCCTGAGTTCCGATATATATTCCGCTCTCCTCAAAACTTCTCAAGCTCACATTGGTGATCATTGATCCAAGGCTCGTAAATGATCCGTTTGGCAGTCTGGCAGCAGGGGTAACTGAGTATGATCCATTGACCGGTGGTGAAATGATAAGCCACCAGGTGTTCCTGCCTGAATCCTGGATAATGTCACCGCTCTTAAACCGGGGTACGTCAGGAGGCAGCGTTGGAGTTGGTACCGGAGTTGCTGCCAATGGTGCAATCAGATCAGGAGATGGGGGAGGAAGTGTTGTGCTCAACACAACACTTTGGGTTCCATCCTTGTATGTTGCGATAACCATCACCCGCATCCCGGCGCTCAGGTTAGTTCCAACAAGATCTGATATAGGGATTGTGGCTCTAGAACCCCGGTCTACACCAAGGGTTGCAGGATCTCCGGGTTTCCCAGTGCCGATGGGGAGATTATTTACTTTCCAGGAGAAGGACGCAATCGAACTGATCTCACGACCGCCATCATTGGTTACGTTAATAAATGACCCATTCTGGCTTGCAGAGATCAATATGCCAGGCCCTGGAGAGGCAGCAGGAGTTGTGAAGAAGGAGATGGCAGAGATCAGGATGAACCCTGCAATGATAATGAGAGCAATAGCCATACCTGCAAGCAGAAAAGGCTTATCGAGAGGTATTTTGTCCAGAGGGATATGATCAAGAATTCCCCCTCTCGGAGATAATTCATGCGAAGGCTGGGGATTTTTCAGGTGCCTGGAATTCGTCTTCCTGTTTTTTTGGTATATTGGATTATCAGGTAATATGGTCAGGGCGTTTTCAAAGCAGAGATCAGCGTCCTCATATCTCCCTATCTTGGCACATGCAGTCCCCAGTGCATTCCATGCACGATCGTTCTGCTCATCATATTCAATTGCATCAGAGAGTAACTCCACTGCAGTCTGAAAATCACCTGACCTGAATGCCCGGAGACCCCGGCTGAACTGTCCTGATTTGTCCTCGGTTCCCATGATGACCTGAATAACCCTTTCAGAAGATCCTTCGCAGTTTCTCTTAAAAAAATGTTTCAGGCCTGAAACCGGGTGGTATTTTCCAGCCTGATGTATATTCTTTGTTTGTATCTATTCGATGACAGGGAATGTTATGAACATGTAGGGTAACTGGTGAATGTCATTGGCTGTGGTTCCTGGTAATCTGCTTCGTACACACTTCCGACACTTTCTTTATACACGGGTTTAGGAGTAGGAGCTGAAGACACATTATCTG